>JACRCS010000660.1 GCA_016218905.1 Deltaproteobacteria bacterium | reverse complement strand
TGCACGTCTCGTGCCCGCGCTACCCCTGTTGGTCCCATTCAATTGTTTCGTCATTTCCATTAGTTATCCTGGCTCCGATGACGGGTGGCTCGACTAGCCCTCCTGGGTGCGCCATAGCACCCACCCAACTGCGCACTAACCCACCGACCCCTCCTTTCCAGGGCCTGCACCCTCGGCCGCGGCGGCGCCGCCGGGGAGGGACGCCCTCGTTCGACCCGCCGACGCGCCGAGCAGGATCCCCCACGGCGTGTCGGCGAGGATCCGCCGGCGCACGGCCTCGTGGAGGTGCACGTCGTAGAGGTCGATGGGGTTGTAGTCGTCGGTGAGGATGACCGAACGCTCGCCGGGGGGCAGGCGGAACCGCCACCCCGGAATCTGCCGCGCCGCGACCGCCAGGGGGTGCACGGCCCCGGACGCGAACGCGTCCGCAGGGGGGGTCACGTCGGGGCCGTCGTAGGCCAGCAGGACGAGGTTGCCCTGTCCGCCCGCGGCGGGGTCAAACGTCGGGTAGATCTGCACGGTGGAGAACACGGCCTCCATCGTTCGCACCACCGAGGCGGTCATGTACCGTCGGGCGCCCAGATCGCCCATGAAGTTGACGGCCAGCACGCCGCCGGGGACCATCCGGGCCCGAACGCTCCGGAACGACTCCACGCTCAAGAGGTGCGGCGGCGCGGCGTCGCCGTTGAATACGTCGAGGATCACATAATCGTACACCTCACCGGTCCGGGAGAGGAAGGCGCGGGCGTCCTCGACGTGTACGGCCCCGCGGGGCGCGAAGCCGAAGTGTTCTCGCGCGAGCCGGACGACCTCGGGATTGATGTCGACCGAGTCGGTGAGGATGCCGTTTCGCTCGTACCACGACGGTACGAGCCCGGCGCCGAGGCCCACGACCAAGCACCGGCGCCCACCGGGGTGGATCGCGGTCGGAAGCCACTGGAGCCCGTAGAAGTACTCGTACACGGGCAACCCCGAGGCAATGTCGATGCCGCCCTGCACGAGCCCGTCGATGACCAGCTCGCGAGTGTGGGTCGGGCCAAACCGATAATCCACGACCTTGACCGCCCCGTAGAAGTTCTCGACGCTCGCCGCGAGCGTCGCGACCGTGCCCCCGGGCAGCACCTGCGCCGCCTTGCCGCCGGGAGCCGGAACCACCGCGAGAGCTCCCAGGAGGAGAAGCGGGGCGCGGCGAGGGCGGGAGACGACGAGGGGCACGGCACCCCAGAGGATCAAGCCACCACCGGTGAGCTGGAACAGTTGCCCCACGCCGAGGAACGCGGCGAGCAGGAACCCTGCCACCAGGGTCCCGGCGACACTGCCCAGGGTGGACAGGGCGTACAGAGTCCCAACGGTCGACCCGATGCGCCGCAGCTCCCGGGCCGCCAGCTTGACGAGGTACGGGGAGACACAGCCAAGACAGAAGAGTGCAGGCCCGAACAGGAGCGCCGCGCTCGCGAAGGCGCCAACCCTAAGCCCCAGGGACAGGCAGACCGCGAGCACGGGCCCCTTGAGCCACGGGACGGCAGCCGTCAGGCAGCCCGCCGCAGCGATCAGGCCGCTCAGCGCGCCTGCCGTCTCCCAGCGATCGGCCAGCCGGCCTCCGACGGCGTACCCTGCAGCGAGCGCGATCAGCGTGACCGAGATCAGGGAGGTCCACACGAACAGGGAGACGCCGAAGAACGGGCCGATCACCCGCGAGCCCATCACCTCGATCACCATGACGGCCGCCCCGCACACGAGCGCGGTCGAGAACAGGAACCACCCTGCACCGCGGGCCGAGGCAGCAAGGGCCGGCGCCGCCTGCGTGCTCACGACGCGGCCACGCGCGCGCTCCTCCGAGTCGATCCGATTCATGCGCCCCTCACCGCCTCCCCTCCTCCGCCCCGAGGTGACCCGTTCGCCCCCGCGCAGCCCGTACCATCTCGTGAACCTCCCGGAGCCGTTCCAGAACGCGAGCGTCCCCCTCCTGCTGAATCACCCGAATGACCGCGTCCGCCTCGGCATCCCGGCCCAGGCACAAGAGGGCGGCCACAACGCTCAACTGCACCGACGCCTGACCCCGGTAGCTCTCCGGGAGCGTCTGGTAGAGGCGCAGGGCCTCCTCGTAGCGCCCGTGCTCCACAAGAGCCGTCAGGAGGTTGGCCCGCACACCGGGGTGCGCGGGCTGCTTTCGGTACGCGTCCTCGTACAAGCTCAGGCGCGTGGTCCACACGGAGTTTCGCGCGTACGCGAGCGACCCGTAGGCCGCCGTCAAGACCGTCAGAAGAACGGCCACCGCGCGCCGCCACCGCCGCTCCCCCCAGAGACGGGCCGCGAACTCCCGGCGCCGCACTTCGGCCGCCGCGCCGGCGAGCGCCACGAGCAGGCCCACGAAGGGGAGGTAGAACCGGTGTTCGAAGATCACGTCCTCGAGGGGGACGAAGCTCGACTCGGGGAGCAGGAACAGCACGAGCCACGTCAGCCCGAAGAGCCCCGCCCGGCTCGAGCGAAGCAACCAGGCGGCGGTGCCAAGGAGCATCGAGAGCCCAAGAAGCGGGGCCCAGGCCCTGGGAGACGCGAAGTCCGGGACCACGGGCCAGAAGTAGTCCACGCTCTGCCCGGTCGGCACGACGACGAGACGCAGGTAGTGCAGCACGACCCCGAACTGGGTCAGCAGGTATCGCCACGGAGTCAGCGCGCTCGTCGTTTGGGCAGAATCCAGGAGGGCAAGGCGGCCGCTGAAGAGCCCCAGGAACTCCGGGTCGACCTTCGTGACGAACACCAGGACCGCAGCAGCCAGGGTCGCCAGTTGCGTGAGGTGGAACTTCCACCGTGCCCCAAGCTTCCGTACCTGGCCGCCGGAGAGGACGAAGAGATCGTAGGCGAGCGCTGCGAACGGGATTACGCCGGCGTTCTCCTTGGTTCCGAGCCCCAGGACAAACAGGGCAACCGCCACCGGGAACCAGACCCGCGGCCTGCCGCGGCACCCCTGCGCGAACGCACACACGCTCCCCACCGCCAGGGCGGCCACGAGGGCGGCCATTCGCCCCTGGACGACATAGGTCACCGCCATCGTGTTGATCGGATGAACACCGAACCAGACGGCGGGAAACAGCAGCCAACCGGCCCGCACGCGGTCGAGGGGACCGGAAACGGAGGGGGCCGGTTCCGTCGCCAGAAACAGCAGGCGCCACACGAGGGAACACGCCGTCAGGTGGATCAAGAGATTCGTAACGTGATAGCCGAAGGGGTTCAGCCCGAACAGCCGAAAATCCAGAGAGCTCACCAGCGCAGAAACCGGCCTCGTGCCCCCCGCGAGCAGTCGCCGCACGCTCAGGGATCCCTGGACCGAAGAATTGTACACAATGCTCGAGAAGTCGTCGAAGTGAAACTCGCCCGAGAAGGTGTTGGAGTACGCTCCCACCACCGGCACCAGGAGCACCATGACCTGCCAGAAGCGGATGCCGCGCGATCTGTCCCAGGGGATCCAAGCCGTCACGTCGGGCCTCTCGAACGAACCACTCCCCCGGTTTCCACGCCCCCGCCGCCCGTGCCTTCCTTCCACCCACCGCCGACGCTTCCGCCGGACCCGATCGGGCATGGTACTCTCGGCCCTCCCCCTGGAGCGAGTCGAAAAGCACGCTCCCTCCCCGCGAGGCGGACCGATCACTCGACCGGCCGATCGGGCGGGCCCTCCGCCGAGAGCAGTTGCTGGACGGCCGCGTCGCACTCGGCGAGCAAGGTTCCGGCGAAGGGGTCTCCCGGATTGAGAGTCATCGACCGAACCAGATTCTCCCTCGCCCGGTCGATCACTTCGAAGTTCGGTTGCTTCGTGAGGTAGCCCTCGGCCAGCGCCTTCACCAGGAGGGCTCCTCCCAGAGACGCAAAGGCAAACGGGTAGTCGCGACCGGGATTCCGGGTCGCCATCTCCAGCAGAGGAATCCCTTCGTTCGCCTTGTTCAGGGCCGCGCCGTAGTTCGCCGCCCGAAGCAGTTGGTCCGCCTCGATCCTGCACAGTTCGCCCAGTCGCTGCACCATGTCGATGTAGGCAGGCAGGTTCACTCCGTATTCACGGCGCAACCCTCGCGAATAGACATCCCTGGCTTTGGAAAAGAGGCCGGCCTCGGTGCATGCATCCCCGAGGTTCCCGAGGACAACGGGATGGTCGGCAAGAGAGCTCTGCCTCTCCAAGCTCTCCCAGAACGCCACGTTGCTTCGCCAGGAGAGGCTTCCTGCAATGGACGAAACAGCAAATGCCGCAAGACAAGAGAACATCGCCAGGTTCCAGTACGCCCGGTGGAGCGGGTGCAACTGCCCAAGGCCCCGATGAAGAGCAGCCGCAATCAGCGCCGCTCCAACCGCGGGAAGATAGAGGTACCGCTCGGCAAGGGGGGTCACTGCGAGCGGCCGAAACGACAGGAGCAAGGCAGGAGCAAGCGCCACCAAGAACAGCACGCAGCCGACGACCACGACCCTTCGATGCCTCGGAAGGGCCTTCAGAATGCCGGCCACCCCCGCAAGACCCATGAGCAGAACAGTCATGGCGTAAGACAGTGAGGGAAGCTGGGGCACAAAGTGCTGCCTGGGCCAGGGGAATGCGGTCTTGGCGACATAGAAGGAAAGGGCCCTGAAGATATGGTCCACCCCTTCCGCGACGGAGAGGTCCGTGGATCCGCCAAACCCCATGCCGGCGGCCCTCCGCAGGAAGAGATAGGCGGACACCACCAGAGCCATGCCGGAGGCAACAACCCAGACGCGTAGCCTGCTTCCTGGCGTGGCCGGCGGCAGACTTCCGGGCCGACTCTCCACCACCAGAAGCAGCAGGACGGGCGCCACAATGCTCACCTCTTTGGACAGCATGCCGAACGAGAATGCGACCAGACCCCCTAGGACCGTAGGTCCAAACCCAGTCTGCAGGTACCGGTACAGCAAGAGCACGGCTCCAAGTGTAAAGAGAGTGGCCAAGATATCCGAGCGGCCCGCGATACTGCACACCGATTCTACATGTGCTGGATGAAGAGCGAAGAAGCTTGCTGCTACGAAACAAGAGACAAGGCTTCCTTCGCTCTTCCCGAAGACGAGGCCTGCAAGAACAAGAACGACAAGTGAGGTACATACGTGAAAGACTAGGTTGGAGAGATGAGGTACGACGGCAGAGGCATACGTCGTCTGCAAGGAAGGAGGCATCGCACCAGAGATGAATCGATCCACCAGGTAGGAAACCAGAACGATCGGTCGATAGTAGGACGTGGAGAACTCTGGGATGCCTGGAGGAGGAAAGAATGACTCCTTCACCGTCGCGATGTGCGGCAGCTGGTGGTACTGGACGTTGATGTCGTCCCAAACCAGACCGCCGTTCAAGGCGGGAAGGAAGACCCCTGCGGACAAGACACAGAGGAGGACGACCAGCATCGATCTCTTGATCCGCATCCGGTCCCCGCGAGAATGGGTACGGCAACTGAATCCCGGACGCTCTCACGCCGCCGGGTCTTTCGCGTCACCACGGTCCCCCGTTCAGACCCCGGCCGCCCGACGCGTCGCCGGGCGGCTGGGGCGCCGACCTCCACCGGCTGTACTCGACTCCCCCCCACAAGCTGACCAGCGCGGTCACGAGGAACCAAGAGAGCGAGAGGGAGAGGGCCTCGTGGGGCCGGACCCCGGCGAGGCCGAGCAGATACACCATGAGCCCCTCCCGAACACCGAGCCCCGAGACGCTGACGGGAAGCATCGCCCCGAGATTGGCCAGGGGAGCGAATACGAGCAACTCAGGCAGGCGCACGGAGAGCCCGAGCGACAGGCCCAGGCAGTAGAGGCAACCAATGCCGAGCAGCTGCGCGACCAGCGAAAGGGCGAAGGAGCGAGTCAGCATCCCGAAAGGAGGAACTGCGCCCGCCGCCGCCGCGGCGTCCCTCAACCGCGGCGTCAGGAGGTGCCAGGGGATCAGCCGGAG
>JACRCS010000673.1 GCA_016218905.1 Deltaproteobacteria bacterium | reverse complement strand
GAGCTCTCCCTGGTAGGGGATGAGGCCGAGCATCGCGTGGAGCGCCGTGCTCTTGCCCGCGCCGTTGGGACCGATGATCCCGAGGATGCGGCCCTCCTCGACACGCAGATCGATGCCGTCCAGCGCGGTGGTCGTGCCGAACGTCTTGCGGAGGCCGCGTGCTTCTATGCAGGCCATGGCTTCAGCGCTCCCCTTTAGCGGGCGTCGAAGGCGGTCGGCTCGCTTCGCCGGCGCGCAGCAGCTCTTCCGCCTTCAGGCCGAGCCGTTGGATGGTGGCGTGGATCCGTGGCCATTGCTCCTCGAGAAACCTCTGGCGCTCGGCCTGCAGCAGCAGGTCGCGCGCGCCGGCGTTGATGAACATGCCACGGCCTCGCTTCGTCTCGACGAGCTGCTCGTCGACCAGTTGTTGATAGCCCTTCAGGACGGTGATCGGGTTGACCCGGGTGTCGGCGGCGACGCTGCGCACGGACGGCAGCGGATCGCCTTCCTTGAGGACGCCGTCGAGGATCATCGCGACGACGCGGTCGCGAAGCTGGCGGTAGATCGGCTGGCTGTCGTTCCACTCGCTGTCCATCGCGTGCTTCAGGCGGCCCTTACGCGAGAGCTGCCGGGGAAGAGCTCGGGGCGACTGCCTGGCCTCATATGGTGATGTAGTGAACTACAACACAAGCTCAACCGCAAGCGCTTTCTTCTTACGCCATTTCCGCCGGCGTTCGCCGTGGCTCAAGTCATTTATGTAGTTGGTGATAGCTGGTCCTGTTGGGCGCTGATGAGCGATGGAGCGGGGTAGACGGAGACGTCCTCAGACCGCAGGGAGTCTCGGCGAGGCTGCCGTCTCCCTCGTCCTCCGCCGCTCCAGGAGCCGAGGCGGCGAGATCGATCTCCGACCGTTGACGAAGTCCAGGATGAGGCGCTGCTTCGGGGACATCTACTCGCCGCTGATTCCACCGCGACGCCAGAGGATTTCCTGGCCCTGAAGGCCATCAGGGCCGGTAGCCGCCGACGGAGGAGTCAACCCGTTCCGGCGACCCTGCGAGGCCGGCTGAGAGGGCTCGCCCCGAAAGCCGAAGGGCCCCGGTCGCCTTGAGGCGGCCGGGGCCCGGAAACGGAGGAGGTCTGCGAGGTCAGGACTTCCGGGCGTCTTCCGCGGGGCCGTTGACGAACTCGCGGGAGAAGGTCTCCCAGGCCTGGTCGTCGAGGTTGGCGGCCGAGCCCTTGCCGGGGAGGCCACCGTCGGCCATGACCGGGACGCGGGTCATCGTGCCGGTGGGGACCATGAAGTCGGCGAGGCGGTGGAGTTCCTCGCGGAGGAAAGCGGTGGCGGCGGCGCCGATGCGAAGGGGGGCGATGGCGGCATGGTGGTCGCGGGTCCAGAGGGAGGCGACCCAGCCCGTTCCGTACGGGTCGCGGACGACGGCAGACGGGTCGCGCACGGCCTTGTCGTTGGCGGACATCACGGTGCCGCTGGCGGGGGAGGGGATGACGAGCTTGCGGCCCTTGACGAAGAGAGTGAAGAGCGGGCTGCCGCGCTCGATCGTCGTTCCCTGGGCGGGGACCTCGACCTTGTCGACCTGACCGACGGCCTCGGCGAGGAAATCGTCGATGCCGACGCGGAGGCGGCCGTCGGAGCTGATGCGGAGCCAGGTGTGGGCCGCGTCGAGGAAGACACCCTGGGGAGGCTGGGGCACCTTCATCGCCACGACCGGCTGGGTCGCATCGACGGTGGCCGTCCGACGCTGGTGGGCGAGGACAAGGCTGTCGATGGCGAGCGCGAGGACGATGGTGAAGATGACGAGCAGTGCGACCATCTGGAACCTCCTGCGGGGTGCTCCGGTTTCTCTCGGCCCCGTTTCGTCAGGAAGTGCCGCAAGGCTGCTGCCAGGTGTCGCGACGAGACCACAAGTCATTAATGAACAGTGGGTTGAGGGGGATCCTGCTCGTTTCTCCCGACCGGAGCCTGGTGAACTCTTCAACGCCCAATATGCGATGTCGAACGCGTTGAAGCGCCTCGGTGCAGGCAACTTGCGTCCTCGTGGAGAGCCGTATCGCGGGAGCGTCGGGACTGCTGAGATTCGCAACACTCAGCGAGCGCGAGCGCTTTCACAGCGGCACCGGCGCCCTCGCGGACCGAGGACGCTCGGCCCCACGCCTCCCGGAGTCCTGCGCCCTCTACTTTGTCGGCTGCCCCGGGCACCGCCGAACCAGAACGGGCCCCCCTTCCAGCGCTAAGCTGCTCGGATCGGGCGCGCGTCGGAACACCACCGCGAGAGGAGAGGGCCATGGAAGACACGCTTGCGTTCGTCATGGCGGGTGGACAGGGTGAGCGCTTGCGGCCGCTCACCGACGTGCGGGCCAAGCCGGCGGTCCCTTTCGGGGGGATCTTCCGGATCATCGACTTCACCCTCTCCAACTGCGTCAACTCGGGCCTTCGGCAGATCTACGTCCTCACGCAGTACAAGTCGTACTCCCTGTCCAACCACTTGAAGACGGGCTGGAACATGCTCAGCCAGCGCCTGGACCAGTTCATCGACGAGGTCCCGGCGCAACAGCAGCTCGGGAGCAG
>JACRCS010000661.1 GCA_016218905.1 Deltaproteobacteria bacterium | reverse complement strand
GTTCTCGCGCCCCTGGCAGAGATCGCCGCGACGGCCCGGCACCCGACCCTGGGCCGGACGGTGGCGGAGCTGTTGGAGGCGCTCGGACCCCTGGAAGGAGTGGACCGCCTGGCCGCGACCCGCTGGCCGGGGCCGGGTCCCTGGAGAAACCCAAGTTGATCAAGCTCCTGCTCTACCTGCTCATCATCTGGGCAGTCGTGAAGTGCTGGAAGCTCCTTACCGCACCCGCGGAGCGGCCGAGGACGCCGCCGCCCGTCGACGGCCGGCGCATCGACGGAGGCGAGCTCGTGCAGGATCCCCAGTGCGGAGTGTACGTCCCCAAGGCGACCTCTCTCCGGGGCCGGGGAGAGACGCACTTCTGCAGTGAAGCGTGCCGTCGCGCCTACGAGGAGAAGGTTTAGGTGTTAGGTGTTCGTCTAGGGGCGGCTGTTGCGGTGGATGGCCTGGGCCACGAGAGGGCAAGAGGGAAAGAGTCTTTCACTCCCTTTTCAGACCGTTTCCGTCCTTAGGCTCCTGCGCATTCCATCGGTCCCCGGCCGTGCGCGCGAGGGGCGGCTGGAAAGATCTTTCATTGCATCCCTCCAGCGGCGCCCGAAGTTCCCGACCGGCCGGCGTTCTATTGGTCGGCACAGTGTTTGCTAGCGGCCTCAAGCCAGAATACATTCGCCCGAACCTTTCCCGCGGGCGAGCATCAGTCCACCCAAGCTGGAAGGAGATCGACGTGGAGCATCGCTGGGGCCGACTGACCGAACGGCGCGACGTGGAGATCCTGACGGTGGGCGACATGCTGACGAGGAGCGCGAGCCTCGCCCCGGAGAAGGTCGCCCTCATCCACGAGGACCGGCGGATCACGTATCGGGAAATCGAGGAGAGGTCGAACGCCATCGCTGCCGGGCTCCAGCGCCTCGGCGTCCGGAAGGGCGACCGCGTGGCCGTCTGTCTCGAGAACGTCCCGGAGCTCGTCTACAGCTTCTTCGGGGTGGCGAAGCTCGGCGCGATCACGGCGTGGAGCAACCCGGCGTACCGGCTCGAGGAGATCGAGTTCACGCTCAGGAACTCGGGATCCAAGGTCGCCATCTTCCACCGGGAGCTGAAGGGCTTCGACTACCTCAAAATGCTCGGAGAAATCCGGGGGAACCTGCCGGACCTGGAGCACGTGATCGTCCTCGACCCGAGGCCGGGCGACCCGGTCGGAGATCTGGCGAAGCTCCAGGACGAGAACGCCGGGAAGGGTTTCGAGAGGCCTTCCATCGAGCCCAGGAAAGAGTACGTCCTCTTCTATAACACGGGCGGGACGACGGGCATCCCCAAGGCGGCGGCGCACACCCACTACACGGCGATCCTCCGGGGCACGGTCAACATCGACCCGCTGGAGATCACGGCCGACGACGTGACGATCGCCCAGTTGCCCCTCTTCCACCCCCTCGGCGGCGCGACCGCGCTCATGCTCCCGATGGCCACCCAGGGCTCGGTGGTCCTCATGCCCGAGTTCCACGTGGAGAAGTCCCTGCAGCTCATCCAGGAGCACCGGGTCGCCCTCTATCACTGCGCCCCGGCCCACATCCTGATGTCCACGCAGGCGCCGAACTTCAAGAAGTACGACGTCAGCTCGCTCCGCACCGGGCTCGCCGGCGGGTTCGTCTGGCCTCCGGAGGTGTTCGAGCGGGCACTGAACGAGATGCACCTCGACCTCGTCCACCACTGGGGCATGGCGGAGATCGGCGGGATCGGGATCCTCTGCGATCCCAAGGAGGATCGCCAGCGGCGCTACACCTCCATCGGCAAGGCCCTGGAGGGCGAGGCGAGCGTAAAGGACCCCGAGACCGGGAAGCACCTCGGCCCCGGAGAGGTGGGGGAGCTCGTCTACCGCGGCGAGATCTTCAAGGAGTACTGGAACAACCCTGCCGAGACGGCCCGCTCCTTCGACGCGGAGGGATGGTTCCACACCGGCGACATGGTCATGAAAGACGAGTACGGCTTCATTCGGATGATGGGGCGACTCAAGGAACAGATCAACCGCGGAGGGCTGAAGATCGTGCCCGCGGACCTGGAGAGCCTCCTCATCGAGCACCCCAAGATCAAAGAGGTGTGCGTCACCTCCACGCCGAACCCGGTGCTGGGCGAGAGCATCTGCGTCTGCGTCGTTCCCGCCGGGGAGGAGAAGCCGACCCTGGCCGAGCTGCGGACCTTCCTCGAGCCCAAGATCGCCAAGTACAAGCTCCCCGAGGAGCTCAGCATCTTCGAGTCCTTCCCGAGACTGGCCGGCGGCGTCAAGTATCGGAAGTTCGGCCCCGGTTCGATTCAGGAGATCGCGAGCAACGACGAGAGCCGAGAGAAGCTGAGAAGATGAGCTGTTAGCTATTAGCTTTTAGTCTTTAGGAGTACGGTCTTTACCTAACTGCTAATCGCTAAGGGCTAGTTGCTCTCTTTATTGCTAACTGCTAACGGCTAAATGCTGATAGCTTTTTGCGGAGCAAAAACATGGCCAACAAATACAGAGTAGTCGGTCAACGCCTGCCGAAGGCCGACGCGGCGCTCAAGGCGACGGGAGACGCGAAGTTCGCGGCCGATCTGGCGGTGCCGGGGATGCTCTGGGGAAGGGTGCTCCGGAGCCACGTCCCCCACGCGAAGATCCTCCACATCGACACGAGCCGGGCCGAGCGGCTGCCGGGCGTGCGGGCGGTGGTGACCGGGCAGGACTTCCCGCCCGTCAAGTACGGCTTCCTCCCGTCGACGCGCGACCAGTATCCCCTCTGTCGGGACAAGGTCCGCTACATCGGCGACGAGCTCGCGGCCGTGGCGGCCGTCGACAAGGACGTCGCCGAGGAGGCCCTCGACCTCATCCGGGTGGAGTACGAGGAGCTCCCCGCCGTCTTCGACCCCGAGGAGGCGATGCTCCCCGGCGCGCCGCAGCTCCACGACCACGTGGAGAACAACGTCAGCGTCCAGACCCACATGAACTTCGGGGACGTGGAGCAGGCGTTCAAGGACTCCTACTACGTCCGGGAGGACCGGTTCGTCACCCAGTCGATCGTCCACGGCTTCATCGAGCCCCACGCGACGCTCGTCCAATGGGACGCCGGGGGCAAGATCACCCTCCAGGGCTCGAAGCAGAGCCCCTACATCGTGTACCGAAACCTCGCCCGGAGCCTCGACGTCCCCCCGAGCCAGGTGCGGCTCATCTCTCCCTACGTGGGCGGGGGCTTCGGCGGGAAGCAGGAGCCCATCGCGCTCGACTTCGCCGCCGCCCTGCTCTCGAAGAAGACCGGCCGGCCCGTGAAGATCGTCTACGACCAGGAGGAGGTCCTGATCGGCGCCCGCCGCCGCCACGCCATGGTGATCCGCCTCAAGACGGGCGTGAAGAAGGACGGCACCCTCACCGGGGTCGAGTGCAAGCTCGTCGCCGACGGCGGCGCCTACTCGAGCGTCGGCGCGCTCAGCATCTATCTCGCCGGCGCCTTCCTCGGCGTGCCCTTCCGGGTGCCCAATCTGAAGTACGACGCGTACCGGGTCTATACGAACAAGCCCTTCGCCGGCGCCTTGCGGGGCCACGGGCTCCCGCAGACGCGCTTCGCCGCCGAGCAGCAGCTCGAGATGATCGCCGAGGAGCTCGGGATCGACCCCTTGGAGATCCGCCTCAAGAACGCCTACACGGCGGGAGAGACGAGCTGCAACGGCTTCGTCATCAATAGCTGCGGACTCACGGAGTCACTGCTGCGGACGGCGGAGGTCGTCGACTGGAAGGGGCGCAAGAGCCGGAAGAAGCAGGAAGGGACGAAGGCCCGCGGGATCGGGATCGCGTCCAACTCGCAGTGCACGGGGGCGCGGATGGGGGGCCACAACGCCGCCTCGGCCGTGATCAAGGTCCACGAGGACGGCGGCGTCACGCTCCAGACCGGCGCGACCGACGTGGGGCAGGGGTGCGAGACCGTGCTCGCCCAGATCGTGGCCGAAGAACTCGGCCTCGACTTCGACGAAGTGCACGTGACCCAGAACGACACCGAGGTGACCCCCATCGACCCCGGCACCTACGGGAGCCGCGTTACCTTCACGTCGGGGAACGCCGCCCGGGCGGCGGCGGCCGACATCCGCCGGCAGGTCTTCAGCTTCGTGGCCGAGAAGCTCGAGGCGGACCCGGAGGACCTCGAGATCGGGCACCACAAGGTCTACGTCAAGGGGAGCCCCGAACGGGGCCTGCCGTGGCTGAGCGCGGTGCGCCACGCCTACTACTCCAAGGACACCCCGCTCCTCGGCCGCGGCAGCGCGACGCCCGGCACCGGCATGGTGAACCTGGTCACCGGCGAAGGGAACCTCTCCGGCGCCTACAGCTTCGGCACCCAGGCTGCCGAGGTGGAGGTCGACACCGAGACCGGGCACGTCAAGATCGTGAACATGGTGGTGAGCCACGACTCCGGGTACGCCATCAACCCGCTCCTCACCGAGGGGCAGCAGGAGGGGTCCGTCATCATCGGCGAGGCGCAGGTGCTCTACGAGGAGCTCCCCACCGACAAGGGCCAGATCCTCGCCACCTCGTTCCACATGTACGGCATGCCGTCGGCCATGGACGCCCCCGAGCGGATCCGCACGGAGCACATCGAGACGAACGATCCGGCGGGGCCGTACGGCGCGAAGGAGTCGGGGGAGGGTACCTCCATCTCCACCATGCCGGCCATCGCCAACGCCATCTACGACGCCATCGGCGTGCGCGTCCACGAGCTGCCCTTCACACCGGAGAAGGTCCTGAAAGCTTTGGAAGAGAAGAAGGCCCGGGAGCAAGCGAGATGAGAATCGACCCGCTGGAGTACCAGAGACCGAAGACCCTCGAGGAGGCCCTCGCCGTCCTCGCCGAGCGCGGCCCGGAGGCGAAGGTCCTCGGCGGCGGGACCGACCTCGTCGCCCGCCTGAAGCTCGGGATCGTGAGCCCGAAGCTCGCCCTCGACCTGAGCGGCATCTCCGAGCTGAAGTACGTTCGGAAGGAACCGGGCGTCCTCGCCCTCGGGGCGGCGACTACCCTGCGCGCCCTGGAGGGCTCGCCCGACGTCGCCGAGACGGCGCCCGCGCTGGCCGCGGAGGCGGCGAGCGTCGCCTCCTTCCAGATCCGGAGCGTCGGGACGCTCGCGGGGCACGTCTGCCTCGAGAATAGGTGCTGGTTCTACAACC
>JACRCS010000650.1 GCA_016218905.1 Deltaproteobacteria bacterium | reverse complement strand
TGACGTCGAACAGCTCGGAATTGCCCGCCGCGCCTTCAGCCGGTTCGGCAAAGGCCGCCATCCGGCAGCGCTCAACTTCGGAGACTGCTTCGCCTACGCGCGCGCTCGCGCTCTTGGTGAGCCGCTTCTCTTCAAGGGAGACGACTTCGCCCGGACCGACCTGGCGGCTGCCGAATTGAACGAAGGATAGGGGTCTGGGGACCGGTCACGCGAAAGGAAAGCTGACGGGGCGCGTCCCCGGTCAGCTACCTGCCGGCGTGAGGCAGGCCCCGTTCGTCCGGATGACCTCGGCGTAGAAACGGGCGCTCGCCTTGGGCGTCCGCTTCTGCGTGGCGAAGTCGACGTGGACGATGCCGAAGCGCTTCCGGAACCCGTGGGCCCACTCGAGGTTGTCGAGGAGCGACCAGACGTAGTAGCCCCTCACGTCGACGCCGTCGGCGAGCGCCCGACGGACGGCGCCGAGGTGAGCGTCGAGGTAGGCGACGCGGAGCGGGTCGTGGAGGAGAGGCTCCGGGGCGACGGGCGGGTCGTAGAACGCCGCGCCGTTCTCCGTGACGTAGAGGGGAACGTTCCCGTATCGGCGCCGCACCCAGGTCAGGGTGTCGTAGAGGCCGTCGGGGTAGACCTCCCAGCCCGTCTCGGTGTGGGTGACGTTGCGCTGGAGGGTGCGGCCTTCCATGACGGGAAAGCTCCGCGGGTCGTCGTGGACGACGGCGCGGGTGTAGTAGTTGACGCCGACGAAGTCGATCGGCACCTTCATCGCGACGAGCTCGGCGTCGGTGGGCCCTTCCCACGCCTCGCCGAAGACCTCCGCGAGGCCTTCGGGGACTCTCCCGAGGAGAGCCGGGTCGAGGTACTGCCGGTTCATGTAGGCGTCGGCGCGCGCGACCGCTGCGAGGTCCTCGGGGCGCTCGGAGGCGGCGTACTTCGGCTCGACGTTCACGACGAGGCCGATCTGCCCCTTTCCCTCGGCCCGATAGGCCGCGACTCCGGCCGCATGGGCGAGGAGCAGGTTCTTTGCGGCGCGGGGGGCCTCGAACGGGCTCGCGTGCCCCGGCGCGAGGATGCCGTGAAGGTAGCCACCGTCGGTGACGACCCACGGCTCGTTGAGGGTCGTCCAGAGGTCGACGCCCCCGTCGAGGGCGCCGAAGCAGGCGCGGGCGTAGTCGGCGAACCAGCCGGCGACGTCGGGGTTCGTCCAGCCTCCCCGGTCGTCGAGCGCGGCGGGAAGGTCCCAGTGATAGAGGGTCGCCATCGGGCGGATCCCCGCCTTGCGGAGCGCGTCGACGAGCCTGCGGTAGAAATCGAGCCCCTTCTGGTTCACCGCGCCGCGGCCCTCGGGCATCACGCGACTCGAGGAGATAGAGAAGCGGTAGGAGCCGAGACCGAGCGACTCCATGAGCGCGACGTCCTCAGCCCAGCGGTTGTAGTGGTCGCAGGCCACGTCGCCGGTGTCGCCGTCCCTCACCTTGCCGGGAATCCGCGTGAAGCGGTGCCAGTTGCTCGGCCCGGCGCCGTCGGCAAGGGGCGAGCCCTCGATCTGGTAGGCCGAGGTGGCGGCTCCCCAGAGGAAGCCGGCGGGAAACGGGGCGTTCTCGTTCATCGGGTCTCCTCGCGCGGCCGGGAACGCCGCACGCTCGGTGGGTTGTTCCCGATTATCCGCGGGCGACGCAAAATCGGGGGATGAGCGACGTCTCTCTCCTCGGCACCGGCCTCCTGGGGGCACCGATCGCCCTCCGCCTCGCTTCGACCGGTTCTTCCGTGACGGTATGGAACCGGACCGATTCGAAGTCCAAGCCTCTCGGCGAGGCTGGCCTCGGGGTGGCGAAGACGGCCGCGGAGGCGCTGCTCTCCTCGCCGGTCACCATCCTGATGCTGGCGGACGCCGCCGCGATCCGCGAGGTGCTCTCCTCTCCGGACGCCCTCGCCGCCCTCGAGGGGCGCACGGTCGTCCAGATGGGGACCATCGGGCCGGACGAGAGCCGCGCGTTCGCGGTGGAGGTCGCCGCGGCCGGAGGAGAGTGGGTCGAAGCCCCCGTCCTGGGCAGCATCCCCCAGGCCGACCTGGGGACGCTTCAGGTGATGGTGGGCGGGACCGCGGAACAGCTCGAGCGGCTCGAGCCTCTCCTCTCGTGCCTCGGAAGGGACGTGAGGCTCGTGGGCGAAGTGGGGAAGGCCGCTGCCCTGAAGCTCGCCCTCAACCAGCTCATCGGCTCCCTCACGACCGCCTTCGCGACGAGCCTCGCCTATGTCCGGGCCGAGGGGGTGCCGGCGGAGCTCTTCATGGACGTCCTCCGGCCGAGCGCCCTCTACGCGCCGACGTTCGACAAGAAGCTCGGGCGGATGCTCGAAGGGGAGTACCTGAACCCGACCTTCCCTCTCCGCCTGCTGCGAAAGGACGTCGAGCTTTTCCGGAGCGCGGCTCTCGAGGCGGGGGTGGCGCCGCGGCTGGCAGAGGCCGTGCTCGCCGTCGTCGACACGGCCATGGAGAGAGGCCTTGCGGACGACGACTACTCCGCGCTCGCGGAAGGGCTCGTCACGCCGCTTCCCGAGTAAGCCCCGCGCCTGTAACCTCGACGGATCGTGAGCGGCACTGTTTCAGAGAAGCCAATGGCCGACGTGCCGCTCGTCGTCGACCTCGACGGGACCCTCGTTCTGACCGACCTCCTGCACGAATCGGCCATCCTGGCCGTCACGCGGTCCCCGATGGCGCTCGTGCGGACCCTGCCGGCCCTCCTCCGGGGGGACCGGGCTTCGTTGAAACGTCAGCGTGCCGAGGCCGCCCCGGTCGATGTGGGGTCCCTTCCCCTGAGGGAGGACCTGGTCGCTCTCCTCGGCGAGGAGAAGGCGAAGGGAAGGACGGTCGTTCTCGCGACCGCGGCGGACGCGCTCCCCGCCGGTCTGGTCGCCGCGAGAGTCGGCCTGTTCGACGACGTCGTCGCGAGCGACGGAGCCCGGAACCTCAAGGGGGAGGTGAAGCGGGCCGAGCTCGTGTCGCGATACGGCGAGAAGGGGTTCGACTACGTTGGCGACGGGAGGTCCGACCTGCCCGTCTTCCGGAGTGCGAGGCGCGCCCTCCTCGCCGGTCCCGGAGTCCGCCTTCGGGCCGAGGTGGAACAGGCCGGTACGCCGGTGGCGGCCGAGCTGCCCGGACGTCCGACGCGCCTCCCTACCGTTTTCTCGGCGATGCGCGTCCGCCAATGGGTGAAGAACGTCCTCGTGTTCGTCCCTCTCGTCACCGGACACATCTTCGCGGCCCCCGTCGTTTCGTCGGCCGTCTTCGCATTCTTCGCTCTCGGCCTTCTGGCCTCGGCCGTCTACGTTCTGAACGACCTCGGAGACCTCACGTCGGACCGGCAGCACCATTCGAAACGGAAGCGGCCGCTGGCGAGCGGGGAGCTTTCCATCCGCGCGGGACTCTGTATCGTCCCGCTCCTCCTGGCGGGGTCGTTCGCGTTCGCGGCCGTTCTCCCCCTGGGCGCCCGGATCCTCCTGGCCGTCTACCTCGCGACGACGACGCTCTACACGCTCATCCTGAAGCAGAGAGTCCTGGTCGACGTCTTCACGCTCGCCTTCCTCTACACGCTCCGGGTCCTCCTCGGAGGGGCTGCGACCGGTGTTCCCGTCTCGCCGTGGCTCCTCGCGTTCTCGGTCTTTCTCTTCCTCTCCCTCGCCTTCGCCAAGCGCGCGTCCGAGCTCCTCGCGATGAAGGAGCGGGGCCGCGACGGCGCCGCCGGCCGCGACTGGTTCGTCTGGGATTCGCTCGTCGTC
>JACRCS010000649.1 GCA_016218905.1 Deltaproteobacteria bacterium | reverse complement strand
GTGCCGGGATTCCTTGCCGCTGGAGCAGGCGGCGGACCCGGCGATCGGGAGAGTCCCCCTCGACCACGTGAGAGCGGGTGGGCAGGAGGAAGACGAGGTGGCGCACTCCGCGCCCTCTCAGGTAGCCATCCATCTGCTTCAGGCGCATCGCCGCGCGCTGCGCGATCCGGTCCAGGTGCGCGGCGTCGTCGATGAGTGGCTCGACCGACCCTCCGTAGCGCGACTCGTTCGCTCTCCAGACGAAGTGCATGAGCAGGTCCTGCAGGGCCGCTCGGGGAGTCTCGGTCCAGAGCGGCACGGAGGAGGCCCGGGTGAGCCCCCGATAGAAGTCCGCTTCGAGGACACAGGTGACGACGACCCGCGCGGGGCAGAACCCGTAATCGACGACGAGGCCGGCGATGTTCTCGACACCCCAGGCGTTGCTCGCTCCGTTTCCGACCTGCCATCCGGGCAGGCTGCGCCCCGCGACGGAGCTGAAGAGTTGGGCGTCGGCGACGTATTGGCCGCCGTACGTGACGGAATCCCCGAGGAAGAGCACCTTACGCTCGGGGTTCGCGTCCCAATGCCCGGCCCCTCGGAGGCCGAGGTTGTTCGTCGTCACCCGCGCCCCGTAGAGGAACCCCAGCCCCCTCTTCGGTTCGATTACCTGGTTGGCCTTCAGCCGATAGCCGAAGAGCGGGCTCAACTCGTAGAGCGGCGGATGGCCGAGGCCACTGAAGGTCCTCAGAAGGAGCTCCACGGCCACCACGCAAGCGAGGAAGCCGATCGACAAGACGATCGCGAGCGTCGCCGCCGGATGCCGCGCGAAGCGATTCTCCGGCCCGTCGGAACGCCGGCTTTCGAGACGTTCTTCAGCCATCCTCGCGAACGCCGCTCACTCCGTCGTCCGCACCAGGCGGACGTGGAGACTTCCCGTCTTGAGGCTCGCATTCACGGACCCGAAGCCGAAGTCGACGCTCCAGGCCGCCTGGGCCGAGCCCGAGTAGGGCGAAGACGTCCAGAACTGGTACGGCGGAGTCCCGGGGAACACGACCGCGTTGATCGCCGGTGCGCCGCACCTCTCCTCCACGATGGAGTCCAGTTCGTTCTTGTTCGGCAGCCGCCAGTCCGCATAGCCGGCGAACTTGAAATCATCGGCCGCCCGCAGGGCCTCGGCCCACGGGTGGGTCGCGGCCGAGCCGCTGCAGGCGTTTCCGCTCCAAGTTTGACCCAGGCTGCAGCGCATCCACTGGAGTCCCGTCGTCAGGTCGAGGACCGTTCCGTCTTCCTGCACGGCGAAGTCGTTTTCCGGCGTCGAAGCCGGAATCGTCTCTTTACACGCCTGCGCCCTCGCGACGGAGGCGAACAGCAAGAAGGTTAAGATTAAGGTCAAGGTTGGGGTTGGGGTTGGGGTTGGGGTTGAGGTTACGACTTCTTCCTCAACCTGCCCTTCCCTCGACCTGAACCTAAACCTCAACCTGCCCTTCCTGCTCTTCCTCGACCTGTTCTTCCTCAACCTCAACCTGCTCTTTCTACTTCACTCACGGATTGTTGAGCCCGAAGGTCGCGGTCTTTCCACGTACGAGCCGGACCGCGTTGGCCTCACTCTTCTTTTCCGGATACGCGTCGCCGTAATAGAAGTAGACGCGCCAGGCTGCGTTCTCGTACTCGACATACGGCGACGAAGTCCAATAGTGAGTGGGCGGGGTCTTGGGAAAGTAGCTCGGATCCACGGCCGGGTTGAGCAGACCGTTGTTCACGATCGAAAGTAGCTCCGTCCGGGTCGGCAGCCGCCAGTCTTTCGCGCCGCAGAGGCCTGTTGCGTTGACCGCCTTGATGAAGGCGTGCGTGTCGCAGTGACTCCCCGTGCACTTCCCGCCGTTCTGCACCCCCGGGTCACCGCCGTTCGTGCCCTTATCGGGGTTGTACCAGGTGTATGTGTGGTCCTTGCCGTGCAGCCCGGTCTCCATCTTCAGCTCCCAAAGCAGACCGGTTACGTTGTCGCGGGTGCAGGCCCAGTTGGTCTCGCCGGTACCGGGGGACGGGTTGGGAGGGCATCTTCCCTCTCCCGCTGCCCGCCCATTCCTGCATACCTTGGTGAAGTCGAACCCTGCGGCGCCGTGGCCCGTCTTCGTCGCGTTCCGGGCGAGCGCGTCCGCGTCTCTCCCGGAGGCGGCGTCCTGGCCCGGGAAGAAGGCGCTTTGGCAGCTGGCGATCCTCTCGGCGCGGGTTCCCGTCATGCCCCGATTGGAGGCTCCGTCCGCACACCAGTCGATCCCCGTGTCGTTGAGGCCCCCAAACGGCGTCGCCTTGGCTACCTTCGAATAGGTCCGTCTGTTCCCGGGGTGCTCGAGCTCCAGTTGGAGCCAGTGGGCCGTGTCGGCGGCCGCCCGGGAGAGCAGGTGGGGGCTCTTCACGCCCGGCTCCACGACCGCGCCCCGCGCGCTCTTGCACGCGCCGAAACCGCCGGCGGAGAAGTCCTCCTCGGCGCGGCAGAGATTGAAGACCACGTCACGGTAGTCGCTGCTGTTCCAACGGACGTCGATCTTCCGTACGCCCGGAAGAGCCTGCAGTTCGGCTTCCGGAAAACAGGCCAGGTCTACGTTCCTCACGTCGCTGCCGGCGAGGGTCCCGGCCGACCTGTCGAGCAGGCAGAACCACCTGGGCGCGAGCTCTTCATGCTGGATCGTGACTTCGTAGGCGCTCCCGTCCTCGAGCGCCGTCGGAAACGCAAACTCCCCGTTCGCCCTCACGACCAGGTCATCGCCCCCGTTGTTCTGCAGGACCACGCGACTGCCCCTCGGCAGTCCGAAGACCGTTCCCCCGACGCTGTACCTGTTGATGACGCACGTCACCGTGACGTCGGTGACATCCGCTTCCGAGATGGAACCGGCGCCCGCCCCCACCGTGCAGGTCTGGTTGGGCGACCTCGGCTGGTCCGAGACCGTCACCGCGTAGGGAGTCCCGTCGAGGAGCGCCGTCGAAAACGTGAAGGGGCCGTCTCCGGAGAGCGCGAGGGTATCGCCGCCGTTCTGGAGCGAAACCGTGGTGCCCTGCACGAGCCCCGACAGACTCCCCCCGACGGTATACGTGTTGACCTCGAAAGCAGCGCTCACGGCGAGGTCCCCCACCAGGTTCCGGTCGGTGCGGCCGGCGGTGGTCAGACCGTCGCTCCAGCTCACGAAGTGGTAACCGCGGCTCGGGACCGCTGTCACCGCACCGGCATCGGCGCCGTGGGGCACGGTCTGGCGAGTCTGTCCTTGGATGGATCCCTTTTCGCCCGCGACGTAGGTCGCGCTGTACCGGTTGATCTCGAACCGGGCCGTCAGGGCGGCGTCGGCCTTGAGGTTCCGATCGGTACGGGTCGCGGCCGCTTGTCCGTCGCTCCAGCCGGTGAAGTGATGGCCCACGGCAGGCGTGGCCGTCACGGGCGTCCCGTCCGCGCCGTGCTCCACCACCTGCGCCGCGGCGCCCGCGATGGAGCCGTTCTCCTCCGCGGAATAGGTGAGGGCGTACCGATTGATCTCGAACCGCGCCGTCACCGCGAGATCGGCCGCCACGTTCCTCTCCGCCCGGCTCGCCGTGGTGACGCCGTCGCTCCAGCCGGCGAAGTGGTATCCCTCGGCAGGCAGGGCTACGACCGGGCTCGCGTCGAGCCCCTCCTCCACGACCTGGGAAGCCGCCCCGCTGACGGCGCCGTTCTCTCCCCCGGCGAAGGTGAGCGTGTAGCGATTGAGGGCGAACTGCGCCGTCACCGCAGTATCGGACGTCACCTTCCGGTCCACGCGGGTAGCCGTGGTCACCCCGTCGCTCCAGCCCACGAAGTGGTGGCGCGGATCGGGTACCGCCGTGACCGCCGTGCCGTCTCGCCCGTGATTCACCTTCTGGCTCCTGGCGCCCGCCACCGAGCCGTGGTCCCCGGCGGCGTAGCTCAGGACGTACTGGTTGACGGCGAAGTTCGCCGTGACCGCGAGGTTCGCCTTCACCGCCGTCTCGGCGCGGGTCGCAGCGGTCAGGCCGTCGCTCCAGCCGACGAAGTGGTGGCCGACCGCCGGAACCGCCGTGACCGCGCTGCCGTCCCCCCCGTGGTCGACCGTCTGCGAGGCCGCGCCCTCGATGGCGCCGTTCTTTCCTGCGGTGTAGCTGAGGGTGTACCGGTTCAGCTCGAAACGGGCGGTCACCGCGAGGTCGGCCGTCACGTTCCTGTCCGTCCTCGGGTTCGCGGTCGAACCGTCGCTCCACTGCGCGAAGTGGTATCCCGGAGCCGGCGCGGCAGTAACCGCCCTTCCGCTTCCCCCGCGGGGGAGGACCTGCCGAAGAGGCCCCTCGATGGCGCCGTTCTCGCCGGCGCCGTAGGTGACGCTCACCTTCCCCGCGGGAGTCGCGGTCGGGCCGGCGGGCGGGCCGCCGGTCTCGCCGCCCCAGGGCAACTCCCCGCCGCCGCCGCACGCACTCAAGAGAGAAGTGGCGAGGAGGATCAATAGGGGCAAGAAGATCCACTTCTTGATCATCGTCGTGCTCGAAACCGTGCCCATCTGAAGGGGTGAACTGATCGAGATCCTACCGCTCCGAGAACACCTGAGCGGCGAGTACCGGGCCGCCCCTCCGCGTCAGCGCAGGAGGCTTGCCAGGGAGCCCGCGAGGCCAGGATCGAGCCGAGAGACGATCTCCAGTTGCCGCCTGGCGGCTTCTTTGTTGCCCGAAAAGGCGAGAGCCGCGCCCAGATAGAAGTGGGCTTCCGGGTTTCCCCTCAGCCGCTCGAGGTTTTGCTCCAGGAACGCCGCGGCCTGTTCGAATCTCTTTCCTCGGACGAGGGCCGCCCCCATGTCTATGTACGCCTCCGTCAGGTTCGGGCTCAGACGGATGGCGGTCTCCAGCAGCGGCAGAGCCGCATCGGGGTCTCCGCTGACCAGGTAAAGATCGGCCAGGTTGTAGTAAGAACGACTATAGCCGGGGTCCTCCGCGATGGCTCGCGAAAAGGCTCGGATCGCTTCAGCCCTCCTGCCGGCGTCCTCCAACGCGACGCCGAGGTTGTTGTTGGCCCGGCCCTTGTTCGGAGACTTCGCGACGACATCCTCCCACAGCCGGATGTCGTTCCTCCAGACGTGGTTGCGCTGAACGGTCGCGACGGCCAGTGCGAGCGTGACGCAGCCGGCGACGAAGACCGCAAGCCTGCCGGCGTGCACACCCGCAAACCTCTGACTCGCCCAGAAGAGAACGGCCGCGAAGGCCGTCATGGCTCCCACGCTGGGGAGATAGGCCCGGTGCTCGAAGATCACGTCGACAATGGGGATGACGCTGGACTCGACCGAAAGCGTCAAGAAGAACCAGACGATTCCGAAGGAGATCAGACGAAAGCAGGAAAGAGCAGGAGGAGCAGGAAGAGCAGGAAGAGCAGGTTGAGCAGGAAGAGCAGGAGGAGCAGGAGGAGGTTGAGGTCGGCTTCGCCAGAAAAGGTACACGGCCAAGGCGAGCAGGCCCGCCAGGAGCAAGAAGGACAGGAACACCGGCGGGGTGAAGAACGTCAAGTGGACCGGGTAGTCGTAATCCAGGTTCTGGTTCACGGGCAGGACGAGAAGGCGCAGGTATGTGACGATCACGCGGAACTGCGTGAACAGATATGCATAGCGCGGCATCGCCGTCTGGACCTTCGCCGCCTCGCTCACGTCCGAGAGCAGCGTTCCAGCCGACTCGCCCGTCCCGAGCATCGTCGCGGGAATGACGGGCAGAGTCGCGAGCAGGGGCAGGAGGCAGAGCAGACGCTTCTTCCACGGGCCGCTGAAGAAGGACACTTCGTAGAGCACCGCTGCCAGAGGCAGCGTGAACGAGATCTCCTTCGTCTTCATCGCGAGAACCGCCGACAAGGTGGAACCCGCCAGCAGGGCCAAGGGGAAGAAGAACGGGGCGCGCTGGAAAGACGCGCCGGGGAAAGGTGGGCGCTCCTCCATCTGAAGACGCGCCCGAACGTACAGAGCCATCGAGAGCAGGTAAAAGAGGGTCGCCAGCGAGGTCATCCGCTGCACGACGTACGTGACCGCCTGCGTCTGGATGGGATGGACGAGGAAGAGAAGAGCAGCGAACAAAGGAATGAAGGAGGGCGAGACCGAGGCAGGTCGGGAGCTGCGGAAGTATGGCGTCCGGAAGGTGAGCCGCAGCAGGGCGTAGACGAGGAGGCCGGACGCGAGGTGGATCGCGAGATTGACCGCGTGATATCCGATCACGGCGAGTCCGCCCAGACGGTAGTTGAGAGCAAAGCTCAGGACCGCGACCCAGCGGTTCGGCAGGTACTCGTACCCGCTGCGATTCGCGTAGAAATTCGCCAGGCTCTTGACGATCGGGTTCTGGATGATGGTCGTCTTGTCGTCGAGGACGAAAGGAACGCCAAACGAGTTGGCGTAAACCGTGATCCCGACGAGCACGAGCAGCGCGATCGCAAGCGGACCGCTCCGGCTGCTCCGGGCGCGCACGGGCTGTGCCGGGCGTCCATCCCGTCCGTGCGATGACCTCGGGGGGCTCTGACTCTTCTTCATGGGCCCCGGCGGTCAGGTCCGAAAGCCGTCGAGGACGGCGTTCTGCCTCGCCGAAATCGCGGCGGCTTCCTGGTGCTCGAGGGAGGCGACCAGCCGATCGAGCTCCCGCTGTAGGTCCTTGACCTCGTGGATCCGGGTCCGAAGGCATCCGGTGGTTTCGTTCAGGACGGCGGCGAGGTCCATAAGGGTGTCGTTCCTTCTCAGGCGGATCTGTTGGGTCAGATCGCCCTCCCGCACCGACTTCAGGCCCTGTTCGATGCGGAAGATGGGGCCGGCGATCTTCTGGGGCAGGAAGAGCGCGAGCGCCATCCCGCTCAACAGGCTCACCAGGGCGCCTGCCGCCATCACCGGCAGCAGGAGGTCGCTGACCCGCCGAATCTTGATATGAGCCGAATAGAAGGAAGAGGAGATCTCCTGCCTGGAATAGAAGTAGAGGATGAGCACGGCCACGAGCGCGCTGAGGAGCACCACCCCCAGGATGCGCGTCAACAGCCACAGTTGGAACTGGCGCTTAACGGAGAGATTCAGCTTCCTTCGGTTATTCTTCATTCGATGTTCCCTCGGCCGTCTGCCTATTTCATGTTTCGGTGACAGCCGATGCAGAGGTCGCGTTGCCGAGCCTTGATCAATAGGTACGGGTTGTTGGAAGCGTGACGGTCATGGCAGGAGGCGCAGGTGATGCGGCCGTCGCTCAGGGTCGGGTACTCGGGCGGAATCACCATCCCCGGCTTCGGGTACACGTTCACGGGGTGCGTCGCCGTGTTCTCGTCCTGGTGGCACGCCTTACAGGCGTCGATGGAAGCCACGCCTCGGCTGGTGAGGTCCCGGTGCGTGACGTCCGCGCTCACTGCCGCCCCGGCAGCCTTCTGTTTCTGCGGCGAGTCCCGGAGACCCGCGGAGACGGAGACCGGCTTCTCCACCGTCACCTCCAGCAGGTAATCCGCACCGACCCGCTGGAAGCGGCTGCTCAGCGCCACTCGTTCCCCCGCGGCCAGCGGGCCGGCGGCCGCCGGCGGCTGGGCGGCCGCGAGAGGCCTGGACGTCGAGAAGGTCAGCGGCTCGGAAGCCTGCTGCCTCCCGAAGAGGTCGGCGGAGACCACTGAAAAGCGATAGGTCTTGTCCGGCTCGAGATCGTACAGCACGACCTGGTGCCGCCGCCCCAGCCGGCCGCCCCTGGGCGAGCTCTGCTTGAGGTCGTTCTTCCCGTACCGCACCGCGGCGTCGGTGACGCCGTCCGTCTCCCAGGCGATCGTGGCGGAGAGGAAGAGCCCGCGCTGCACCTCGAGCACCCGCACTCCCGAGATCGCCGGCGGCCTTCCGGCGTCGCGCGCCTCCGGGAGATCGGAGAGGCGAGGGATCGGCACTTCGTACCGGGAGAAGGCGCCGGAGCCGCGAGTCTCCACCACGACCGTGTCCCTCGCCCTGGCGCCCGGCAGCACGAACCAGTGGACCGTGTCCGGCGCGACGCTCTCCCCCAACCACTGGATCCGGCGCCGCTCGTCCCCTGCCGGCGACCGGCCCCTGTCCGCCGGCGACGCCGACCTGGCGTTCACCGCCGGCCTGGGTGCCGTATGGCACGCCGCACAGCGCCCCTGCCCGAACGGGGAGTGGATGTAGGGTCGCGTCGTCTCCTCCGTGAGCGTCCCCTCGTGACACCGGTAGCAACCCTGGAAATCGGCGGCGCGCGCCGGGAAGCGGTAGAGAGCGGCTGCGATGAACGTCAGGAGAGCGCCTGTCGCCCGTCTCGAACGGAATCGATCCTTCATTCAGAACGTCGTCCGACCCGTCTTGTTGACCCCTGCCCACGTGTCGTCCATCCCGTGGCCATGGCAGTTGCCGCAGGCGATCGGCTCGGAGGAGGTCGCATGGCAGCCAGTGCAGGTCCCCTTCGCATAGGGGGCACCCGGCGCGTCGTGGTGGACGTACTCCCAGCGGTTCGCCACCCCCGTACCCGCCGCGAGGTCATCCTTGTGGCAGCGTTTACAGGCGTAGCCCATCAGATCGGGCATGGTGACGGGGCCGTCGAGGTCCTCCGCGTTCATCCGGCGGCGCAGGAGCATGATGTTCGGCGCGCCGTGCGCCTCGTGACAGTCCAGGCACGAAAGGACGAAGTTCACCTTCACGGCGGCAGCGGTGTTGTAGGGTTCCCGGAAGTAGCTGCTGCCGTCGCGGGCGAGGGAGCCGTGCTTGTCTCGCTGCTCGCCGGTCGCGGCCCAGTTGACCTTCTTCAGGTTGCGATTGAGGGTCGTGCTCCAGATCGTGTTCGCCGTGTTGTGGCAGACAGTGCAGAAGCCCACGTAATCCGGCGTCTTCGTGCCGTCCGGATCGCCGACGCCGCCCGGTTCCCTTCCGGTGCCGAAGGCGTAGGGTGCCTCATACGACGCGTAAGAGGACATCACCTGGGTCTCGCCCCAGAGACTCGTATGGCTCCCCGGCTTCGACAGGACGCTCCGCAATGGGTAGCCCGGCTTCGCGGCGTCCATGCTGCGCTTCGCGAGATGCGGGTTGTGACAGGCGCTGCACGGGTTGCTGGAGTTCTTGAACCAAGGGTAGGTCGCCTGGTTCGTCTGGAGGAAACGCCAGACGTCGTATAGGTTGTGGTAGGTCGCCTGATTGAAGGCTGTCATGATCGACTGGGGGCCGGTCCCGCTCACCCCCCCGCCGAAGGTGGCGCTGTAAGCCTGGTTGATCACGCGCTGTCCCAGCGTTTCGCTGTGGCAGTGGAAGCAGAAGTCGTCCGTCTCCACGTACGGGTGCAGCGTGCGCGCGGTGTTGAAGTGGCGAAAGAAGACAGTATCCGGCGCGGGCCCGCCGGCGGGCGCCGGGTCCGACCCATCCAAGCTCGCGTGCATCTCGTGACAGTGCGCACAGTTGCCGGTAGCGTAATTCTGGTACCGGGCGTCGAGCGTCGAGCGGTTCACCCCCATCGCGGCGTCGCCGTGGGCGGAGTCGAGGTAGGGTCCGCTCACCGCGGGCACGGCGAGCCCGACCTGCAGGGCGCCGGACGCCATCGCGGCGAGCATCAACCGGCAGCCTCGGATCCCGGAAAGGCTCCACATCGGACCGATCTCCTTCCTACTCTTTGCTCTCCACCTCGTCCGTCCCTTCCGCGCCGGGCTCCTTCTCCGGAGGCTCGGAGCCGCTCCCGTCTTCCGCCTCCGCAGAAGGCTCGGCCGTCTTCGATACGCCGATGGACGGAACCTCGTACAGAATCGGCTCGACCTCGAGCGCCTGCGCGCGGTTGTTGAATTGATCGGCGACGACCACCTGGCCTCCCTGAATGACGGCGATATCGGCGGGGTAGTTGAACCAGCCCTCCCCCGTCCCCCGACCCCCGAACTCGAGCTGCAGGTTCCCGCTCAGGTCGTAACCCAAGACCGTGTGGCGCATGTAATCGACCACGTAGACGAGTCCCCGATCCTCATCGACGGCCACTCCGCTCGGAGTACTCAGCGTACCGGGACTGCCGCCCTTCTTGCCGAAGGAGAAGAGGAAGCTCTCATCCGGTCCGTAGACGTACACCTTGCCCGTCTCCGCGCTGACGAGGTAGATCCTCCCGGCCTTGTCGATGGTGAGGGCCCGAATCCTCACGGGCCCCATCACCTTCTTACCGGCCCGGGCCTGCTCCTGCGTCGTCTGAGGGCGGAATTCCTCCGGGATGTCGACCCGCGAGTCCTTGCCCTCTTTAGGAGCCTCGCCGGACCCGCCGGACTCACCGGAAGCGGTCGGGCCGCTCCCTTTCCGTTTCGCGGCGCCGGCGGTTGCCTTTCCCGCCGGAGCCAGCGCCTCCGCGGCGACTAGATCCATCGGCTTCAGCTTGCGCAGGACGACACCGTCTTCATCGAGGACGAGGACCCCTCGATTCGACTCTCCCACCACGTAGAGCAGGCCGTCTCGGCTGACGGCGACCTGCCTGGGCACGAACTCGGCCGAATCGGGGCTCTCGGCGATCGGGATGTCGCGCAGAGGGAAGAGGGCAGCATTCAGGACCGTGATCCGTGGCGGCTTGTCCTTGGTTCGAGACTGGCAGACGTAAATGAGGTCGTTCGATGCGAGAAACCCGCCCCTCGGCCCTTCTATCCCGCGGCCGGCGCCCATTGAAGCCACCGGGAAGTAGTCGGACCCGTAGATGACGACGCTGGAGGCGCCCACATTGATGAGGTAGAGCTCCTTCTTCCGTTGATCGAAGAAGAGCGCGCTCGGGTAGCGCAACGGCCGCCCCTCGTCGTCCACGGTGACCTGACCGAGGGACTTCAGGCGGGCGGTCACAACGGCTCCCCACGCCGAAGGTCCGCCCCCCGGGACTCCGACGAGGCTTCCCAGGAGGAGCGCACCGACGATCCTTGCTCGTACCCAACCGCTACTGCTTCTTGTGGCACTCACGGCAGAACTGGCCTCCGAGTGTAGTTCCGATGAGCATGTACTCGTTCTCCGTCCCGTGGGGGTCGTGACAGCCGACGCACGTGAGCGGCCGGTCGGGGCGGCGTCGTTCTTTGGGCGCGGCGACGGGATGCCGCGCCACCGGATGTCCGAAGGTCACGCCCGCCAGCTTCGGATGGCAGCCGACGCAGAGCTGGTTGGTCGGTTGGCGGAGCATGAAACGCTGACCCGTCGCGTGAGGATCGTGGCAGGCGACGCAGCCCGGACCGTTGATGACCCCGTGCACGTACGAAACCTGCGGCTCGGCGGGCTCGGGCTTCCCACCCTTCCCCTGCTTCGGCGGGGTCACGCGCTTGCCCTCCGGCAGCAGGGTCTCCTTGTCGCTGTGGCAGGTGACGCAGAGGGCCACCGATCCCTCCGCCCAGAGCTGATAGCGGTTCGCGTCGCCGTGAGGATCGTGGCAGAGGGTACACCCTCCCAGGGTCATGGCCGCGTGCGGGTACTTGTGGGACACCCAGCGCCTCTTTCCGGTGTGGCACGCGAAGCAGGAGTCCTCGATCCTTCCGACGGGAAAGCCGAACCGCCACGGCGTCGCGGACTGCTGGTGGCAGGCGAGGCAGAGTTTGTTGTCGAAGGGGCTGTGCTTCCAAGCGGCCTTCGCCACGGTGCCTCGATGGCAGCGCAGGCAGGCCTCCTGCCCGACCACGCCGAGACCGGCTATCGGTGCCCCGTTCTGCAAGCTGTGGCACGCGGTGCAGGTTTCCGGCAGCCGGTCCTCCCGGTGGAAGAGATCGACGTTCTTCAGGCTCGCCGGGAACCTGCCGGTGAGAGGCTGATAGGTCAGCTGAAACCGCTGACCCGCCGGGCCGATCTCGAACGTATTGAGTCCCGACTTGAGCGGCAACTGGAAGTGGAGGTACGTGTGGCCCTGGTGCTGACCGCTTGCCGAGGACTCGAGCCTTCGTCCCCCCGAAACCTGGACCCAAGGTCGCTCTCCGCCGGCGTCCTGCGCTTGCCGGAGAACCAGATGGGTGAGCGGTTTCCGGGCGAGGACGGTAGCACCCGAACGGGGGGTGAGGATCTCCAGGTCGGCGGCCAGGGCCCCGAGCCGGGTCCCGACGTCGAGTCCGAAGACCGCGTAGAGGACGACTACGAGACCCAGCGCCGGCCGATGGAGCGCGCGGGAGAAGCGACGCAGTTTCCCTGCGGATCGGGGTTTCCTTCTCATCGGATCACCGCCAGCCCCTGCGGGCGCGCCCCGAGGTCCACGCGCCCGGCGAACTGATTCGCGGTCGTGTCGACGACCGCGAGAGCTGCCTCCTGGTCGTCCGCGACGTAGAGCCAGCGCTCCCTCGTGTCGAGCGCCATCTCCGTCGGCCTTCCACCGATGCGAATGGTTCTCGCGACGCCTATCTGTCCGGGGACCAGCACGGAGAGCGAACCGCTCCCCTGATTGCTGACGTAGATATGGTTTCCGTCATCGAGAAGGCGGCGCGGCTCGCCGCCCACGCTCAGACGCGCTTGGATCCGATTGGTCGCGAAGTCGTACACGGACACCGTATCGTCGCCGGCTTCGGCAATGTAGAGTTGGCTCTTGGAGAGGAGAAGACCCTGGGGCCCGTCTCCCGTGACGACGCGGCCGACCTCACTGAGATCGAGCGGGTTGAGGAGCAGAACGGTCTGAGAGACGGCGGCGGAGACGGCCAGCAGGTTCTGCTCCGCCAGATACGCAACGTACCGCGGCCGGTAGGCCAGGCGCGCGCGGGCGGTGCTACGGCCGGTGGCGAGATCTACCTGCATCACGTAGCCGCCGCTCTCGTCCAGAACGTAGGCGAACTTCCCGTCCGGGCTGATGGTCATGGACGTAAGGGTTGCGGCCAGGGGCACGCCGTAGACCGCGATCACGCGCTGGGAGGAGAGGTCCACCACCTTGACGGCCGGCTCCCGCGAAGCGAGCACGTAAAGGCGCCGCCGCGAGGGATTGGGGTCCATGGCCAGGTCCGTGGGCCGGCCCGTCAGGGGAAACGAGTCGGCTACCCAGTGCTTGTCCGTACGGATCACGAAGATCGTGTTGGCGTCCGGACAAGCCGCATAGACGAGGTCGACGAGCAGGGGCTTGATCTGCGGGGCGACGGCGAGGGAGGGCTGGAGGCGATCCGAGGTCGGCAGCGACGCGTATACGTCCCACGTGAAGAAGAGGGAACGACTGTCGTCCTGCGCGAGCAGCAGCGGCGAGGGCAGCTCCAACTCGAGGACGCCCGGGTCGACGGGCAGCTCCCCGTAGCTGCCGTCTTCCCGGCGCACCGACCCTTCCTCCAGGGTGAGGCGCACTCGTTGGTAATGGCCCGGAGGCACGGCCCGGCTACCGAGAAAGACCTGTTTCGGCCCGATGCCTTGGGAGTCCAAGCGCAGCCCCCCGCTCCTCACCGGTAACCACCCGCTTTCGGAGAAGAGCTCCACCGAGGCGACCTCCAGCCGGAGGCTGGGTCCGCCGCTCTCCTTCAGGGCAAGGAAAAGGCTCAGGCGCGCGCCCCGGCCGCCGTTCCGCGTGAGCTCTCCGAGCGGCCGCGCGGAGGAGTGCAGGGCCGGCTCGCACGCCTGGAGCCAAGAGGTCGTGACCAAGCACAGCACGGCTCCCGCGAGGGCCTGCGGGCGGAAACCCCGCTCGCGCGAACGCCGCGCGAGACCACGGAGCCTACCGGCAAGAGTCTTCAAGGTCAGCCCTTCGCGGTATGGCATACGGCGCAGCCGTTCACGGCGGGGTTCCCGGTCTGGGGGTCGATGCCGGGCCACGCCCGATAATTCCAGCGCAGCAGGGCGGGATAGGGAGAGCCGTGAGGCCGATGGCAGGAGACGCAGGAGACGAGATCGGAGCCCCGGGTGACCGAGGAGAAGTTCGCGTCCGCGTCAGTGACGGTCCACCGTGCCACCGGCGCTCGGGGATCGTAGGTGGTCAGTCCCGTGAACTCCCCCGAGTCGGGGATGGCCACGTCGACGGGGTGGCGGATCCACACGGAGTTCGCCACGGTTTCGTTGTGGAACCGGCCGTGGCACCCGGTGCACTTCTGGTTGATCGATCCCGTATCGAGATAGCTGCCGCCCGGCGTGGTCGATCCCTTGTACGTGTTGTGGCGCGTCGGGAGGACTTTCTGCTCCCACTCCGGATCCTCGATTCCGACGACGCCCTGGGCGGTGAGCGTCTGGCCGCTCCGCTGCATCACAGATCCGAGGAAACGGTACCACCCGTGGGTGCGACCGGCCACGAGGCCCGGCCCGCCGGCGTGATGCTGCGGGACGTGACAACCCGTACAGCCGCCCTGCGCCGTCGCCAGGGTCCTGTGGCACGTGGCGCACTCGTCCACGACGGTATCTCCGGGAGCCTGGGCGAAGCGGGAGTCCTGTCCGGAAAGTCCGAAGACGTTGTGCCCGTAAGCGTCCCCTGTCCGTACGACCCAATGGAAGTTCCCGCCGGCGAGGGAGGAGGAGGAGGAGCCGTCCGGCGGATAGATCGGCTCCGACAGGTTGAAGACGATAGGGATCTGGGTCTCGCCCTTGGTCACGATGGTCTCGCTGCCGGGATCGCTGTGACAGCCGATACAGTCGGTCTTCAGGAGCATGTTGTAGGGGGTTATCTGCAGAACCTGCCTTCCCGAACTGTCCCGCGAAAACGCCACCAGCGTACCCTGCTGGCTGTTGTGCATCGTGTGGCAGTTCGAGCACTCCCCTTTCAGGGTTGCTTCGCAAAGGGGCGGCAGGGCCAGAAGGAGGCCAGCCACGCAGGCGGCAATTTTCCCCCTGCGAATCGTCATGACGCGCCTCTATCGACTGTAGATCTCCACGCGGCCATTGCCTTCGTCCACCACGCAGAGTCTCCCCCACGGATCGAAACGCACCTCACGGGGGAAGTTGAGCTGGCCCCGAGCCTGCCCCGGGGCGAGGAAGCGGTAGCGGAATCGACCGTCCCGGCCGAATACCACCATCCCGCTCCGGTGACGGTCAACCACGTAGATGAATCCGCCGCCCGGCTCCAGCGCCAGTGACGCCGGGAACCCAACGTGGGCGCCCAGATCGAAGGTCTGGTCCACCTGGCCGTCGGGCCGGAAGTGGAAGATCTTCTTCCCTTGCGTTTCCAGGGCCCATACGCCGCCGTCTTCGACGGCGAAATCGGACAGTCCCCCGGCGCAGTCGACGCAGCCGAAGCGCTGCTCTACCTTCAGGTCCGGGGCGAGCCGAAGAACCTGACCGCTGGCGCGATCCAGAACGTACAGTTTCCCCCCGGACTGAGCGATGCGATCGGGGAAGACCTGCCTCTCGCCGTCCTTCAGCGTGTGCGGTTTCACCTCCCGCGCCGCGACGTCGATCCGGGTCAAGCTGTTGCGCCCCTTCTCCACTACCCAGAGACGTCCGTCGTCGAGACGGACCATGTCGAAGGGACTCTTCAACCGGTCGTCGGCGGTAAACGCCCGGAGGAGGGCTCCGTTGCGGTCGAAGGAGACGAGGCGGTTTCGGCCCGTGTCGACCGCGTAGTACCGCTCCGCGGCGGGATCGAACGCCACCGCGGCCGGCATGTACATCGCGTCGCCGGGGCTCTCGATCTTCAGGCTCATCTCCCACTGCCAGGACTCCGCCAGCGCCCAGACCGGCAACAGCGCGAGGAGCAACGCGAAAAGGAGTCTATGGGGTCTCCCAGTCATCTCTCTCATGGCCCATCCTCGATCCTGTAGGGTGGGACCCTCTCCCGCCCTAAGCTCACAGCCTCTGCCCACCGGCGGACGAAGGAGCGCGTGCACGTCAGTACTCCCGGTGGCACTGGATGCAGAGGTCGCGTTGACCGCTGAACCGCAGGTGGTACGCGTACGGCGTACCCTTCGTCGCGTGGCAGCTCGCGCACGTCATCACCTGGCCGGTGCGCGGGTCGAAGACCTTTTCGCCGATCGGGTGGGTGAATTGCTCGTGTTTCGTGTGACAGCCGACGCAGACCGCGTTGATCGTCGCCTTCGTCATCACCGGGTGGTTCGAGCCGTGGGGCGCGTGACAGTCCGTACAGGAAGCCGTCTGCTGGTGACGGAACTTGGCGCTCTCGTTGCGCTCGAACGTGGTCGAGTGGCAGGTTCGGCACACCTGCGTCTCCTTGCCCTTGAGCAGGCGCGCCTTATCGCCGGCGTGGGGAGAGTGGCAGGCGAGACAGCCGTTCTTGCGGTACGGCACCAGATGGTTGTGGGACGAGGACATCTGCTCCCCCACCTTGTCGTGGCACTGGAGGCACGTGTCGACCG
>JACRCS010000666.1 GCA_016218905.1 Deltaproteobacteria bacterium | reverse complement strand
GTGCCGGGCTGTGGGAGTGAGGAGGAGAGGATCGGCCGATGGGGCCTGTGAGGACGAATCGGCTTGTCGGAATGAGTCGGGCGATCTGTCAGAAGTGGCGGTTCTTAGGACTTTCTGCCGCGCAGCGGCTTACTTGAACAAAGGGCTGGTTCGGACCGTCGAAAGCGCCGGCCGCACAGCCCTCACGTTTAACGTATCGAGTTGAAAGACCATCGGAAGGCGAAAGATGAGCAGGACCTTTGAGCAGATCCTTCGGTTGGTCGAGCAAGGGGATGTGAGAATCTCGGCTCATGGCTACGATGAACTGGCAGCAGACGGTTTGTTGGTGCGGGATGCCGTGGCCACCATCCGGGATGGAGTGGTCGTTGAGGACTACCCCGAGTACCCCAAAGGACCATGCGTCTTGGTGCTCCAAAAGGACCGAGGGGGAGAGCATATTCATGTCGTCTGGGGTATTCCGAGAGGCAGTTCGTCCCCGGCTGTTCTCATCACTGCGTACCGACCTGATCCGAAGCGATGGGAACCGGATCTTCGACGGAGGAAGAAATGAGCACAAAGCAGTACACGAAGATGGTGCATGAGGGCGAGTTCGTCGCCGAAGTGGACGTGGAACTTATCTATACAGACGAAGGATGGTCTCCCTACCTCTCATTGGAAGACGCCTACAAACTCGACGATGTGCGTCAAGCGTTGAGACAAGGTGACGTTAAATCAGCTACGAAACTCGCACGGGTCTATACGCTGACGCCAGTAGCGATGTAAGAATGCGCCGTAGAACATCCGCGTGAACCCAGACGCGCGACACAGCGCGTATTTGGACTTCAACGTCAGGGCGCGCGCTGTTACGCAGGCGTTCGAGCAATAAGAGGGGGGAATCAGGACCATGGGCCTTCGCTTTGAGTGGATCGGCGGAAGGCGACCAGAAACCTCCAGAAGCACGGAGTGAGCTTCGATGAGGCGAGCACCGGGTTCCACGACCCTCTCGCCCGCATCTTCGGACGATGAAGATCATTCAGGCACGAGACGCGAGAGATCCTCGTCGGCCACTCGGCGACCGGCCGTCTCCTGCTGGTGTCCTTCACGGGAGGGACGGAAAATGTAATCCGCATCATCAGCGCACGACCGATGACCCCGCGCGAGCGAGACGACTATGAAGAAGACCAAAACCCCTGATCACGTACCGGACCCGGGCGATGAACTCCGAGAGGAGTACCAGTTCGACTATGCGAAGGCGAAGGAAAACCGGTTCGCAGGGCAAGCCGACGAGCCCCGGGTCGTCGTGGTCCTCGACCCAGACGTGGCCGAGGTATTTCAGACCCCCGATTCAGTCAACCAGGTCCTACGCGCCTTAATCAATACCATGCCCAAGCCAAAGCGCGGCAGTTCAAAGCCAAGGCGGGCTCGAACAACCGTGTAAACCAGACGCTCGGCATACCGAGTTGTTTCTCGTGAGGCAGAAATCCGCATGAGGGTTCGCTATTTCTCAGACACGGACACGGCCCTAATCGAGTTCACGGATAACGAGGTCATTGAGACCCGGGAGATCAGCGAGAACATCTACGCCGATTTCGACCAACACGGCAATCTCGTCAGCATGACGATAGAGCACGCCAGGACGAATGCTCAGCTTCAAGAGTTCTCGTACCAGGAGGTGGCAAGCCGAGTGGGGGGGCGCCGAACAACCGCGTGATCAGACGCGCGACACAAGCATGTATTTGGACCCTAGCTGCAATGGCGCGCGCTGGTTAAGTAGGCGTTCGATCCACAAGAATGGATCAATAGAGGCAGGAATAAGGTATGAGGAAGCGTCTTCGAAAGAAGAAGCATCTTGGCGAGTTCACCGAAAGGGGGCGTCGGCTCACGATCATTCGAAACCGCAAGGCTCGACGATGTTCGTGAAGCCCTACGACAAGGCGACCTGAAATCAGCTGCCAGACTCGCACGCGTTTACACTTTGACGCCAGTAGCAGTCTAAGAAGGGCGTAGGACAAGATAGAGAATACGACGGGCCTCTTGCGCGGGCGGTCGGCTTCCTCCGCGCGGGCGCTGGCAAGCCGCTCCGAAGAAGGGCGCGCGAGGCGCCCTTCTTCACCCCCCCTCGGCCTCCCCGGGCCTGCTACCGCACCGTGAGGGGCGCGATCGGCACGGTCGGCACCGAGGCGAACCCGCTGATCATCGGCACCGAAGTGCCGGTCAGGCCGGGCACCGCGGGGACCTGGGCACCCGGCGCCGGGCTCGCCCTGAGCGCCGGCGCGGGACTGACCCTGACCTGGGGGGTCGGCGCCATCGCGGGGGCCTGCGTGCGGGCTTCGACTCCCCGCGCGAGGGGCAGCGCCGGCGCGGGACTGACCCTGACCTGGGGGGCCGGCGCCATCGCGGGGGCCTGCATGCGGGCTTGAATTCCGGGCGGGATGGGCGCCGCGTCGGCCGTCGCGAACCGGCTCGCGATCGGTGCAGCCAGCATGCCGATCAACGACAGAAGCAGTGCGTATCGGATCGTTCGAATTGTCCTCATGTCCTATCCTCCCGTCCCGGCCGTTCGCCGGCAGGCGGCAATTACCCCCTTCACCGACTGAAGCATGGGCATGGCGGTCCCGTGGTACCACCACACGAACCGGTACTCCGGATAGCCGAACGGGTATCCGGAAGGCGGGGGCGCTGGACGGACTGGACGAAGCGGACGAATTCGACGACGTGGATGGGCCTCATCGTCGCGGAGTTCAGAAGGGCCTCCCGGCCCGGGTCATGAAACCTGTCGGTCCCTCCCCTCCCAAAACTTGGCGCGCACCTCCCTCTTGAGGATCTTGCCCGCGGAGCTTCGCGGCAGCGCCTCGACGAAGTCGACGCTCTTCGGCGCCTTCACGCTGCCGAGCCTCTCCTTGCAGAGGGCGATGAGTTCCTCGGCCGTGGCGACCTGACCGGCGTTGAGCTCCACGACGGCCTTGACGGCCTCGCCCCACTTCTCGTCGGGGATGCCCACCACCGCGCACTCCCGGACCGCCGGATGGCCGTTGAGCACGCCCTCGACCTCGGCGCTGAAGACGTTGAACCCGCCGGTGATGATCATGTCTTTCTTGCGGTCGGTGATGTGGAGATAGCCCTCCGCGTCGAAGAAGCCCACGTCACCGGTGTGGAGCCAGCCGCCGACGATCGTCTCGGCCGTCTTCTGCGGGTCGTTGTAGTAGCCCTTCATGACGATGTCGCCCGCGGCGCAGATCTCGCCCACTTGCCCGTCGGGCACGGGCCGGTTCTCCTCGTCGAGGATCGCGCACCGGACCATCGGGTACGGACGGCCGCAGGAGGAGAGGCGCGACTCCGGCGCGATCTCGCCGGCGACGAAGTGCTCCTCCGGGCCGAGATAGGTGATGGTGCCCGGCGCCTCGGTCTGGCCGTAGCCCTGGATCATGACGGGGCCGAAGACCTTCAAGGCCCTGCGGAGCTTCTCGGTGGACATGGGCGCGGCGCCGTACATGAAGTAGCGGAGCGAGGAGTAGTCGCGTTCGGCCACCCCCGGAAGGTCCAGCAGCCGGTAGATCACGGTGGGCGGCAGGTAGAACTCGGTCACGCGGTGCTCCTCGATGGCGTCGAGGACCAGCGCCGGATCCGGCCGCGGCAGGAGCACGATCGTCCCGCCGCGGACCGCGGTCACGAGGGACATGGGGCCGGCCGTGTGGGTCAGGGGCGCGGCCGCGAGGTTCACCGGCCGGAAGCCCGGCGGGTACCAGAGGGCCAGGAGCCAGCTCGCGACGAAGGTCTGGATGCTCCGGTGGGTGTTCATCACGCCCTTGGGGTTGCCGGTGGTTCCCCCCGTCGCCTGGATGCAGCAGACGTCCTCGATGGGGTAGTCCACCGCGGGCGGGGTCTCCGATTGCGACGCCAGCCAGTTCTCCAGCGAGAGCGATCCGGGCGCCTCGCCGTCGACGCAGATCGTGTGGCGCAGCTTCGGGAGCCTGGGGGCGAGGAGCGCCACCGCTTCCCCGAACTGCTTCTGGAAGAAGAGCACCTCGCAGTCGAAGGTATCCAGGATGTAGGCGTTCTCCTCGGCCGAGTTGCGCGGGTTGATCGGCACCCAGACGAGGCCGGCGCGCCAGATCGAGAGGGTGCAGAGCCAGCCCACCGGGTCGTTGGCCGCCCAGACGGCCGCCTTCGCGCCCCGCGCGCAGCCGAGGGCGAGGAGCCCGTTCCCGGCGCGAAAGCTGAACCGCTGCGCCTCCCGGTAGGTGAACCGGCGGTCCCCGAAGATCAAGTACTCGCCGTCGGGGTTGATGCGGCAACCGCGGTCGAAGTAGTCGATGATCGCCATCCGCGCCTCCTTCCCATTTCCCGAGGCCCCCGTGAGGGCCGGAGCGGGAGCCGAAAGACCGGTTTCACGCAACGGCGCAACGACGCTACGAAAACTTCCCCCGGCCGGTTGTCGCGTTGCGCCCGTAGCGTCGTGGCGTGAGACGGACCTTCGTCTCTCATGCGTTGGTGGTCTAAGGCTCGGCCTCGCTAGGGCGTCAAGCGGGTCAAGGGAGCGCCGCCCGCCACGAGCAGGGCCTCGCCCGTCACGTACGAGCCGAGCTCCGACGCGAAGAAGAGCGCCGCCTTGGCGACGTCCTCCGGGGTGCCGGGCCGCTTCATCGGCACGATCCGCTTCGTCAGGCCCTCGAAGAAGGCCCACGGCTCCACGCCCGGAGGGACCACCGTCTCTGTGAGGCCCGTGACGATGACGCCCGGGCAGATGCAGTTGACCGTCACGTTGGCGGGGGCGAACTCCAGCGCGGTGTCCTTCGTCAGCATGATCAGGCCGGCCTTGGCCGAGTTGTAGTGGGCGTCCATGATGGCCGGCATGAGCCCCGAAGTGGCGGAGATGTTGATGATCCTGCCGGAGCCTCTCCGGGCCATATGAGGCCCCACCTCCCGGGTGAGGAGGAACGGCCCCTTCAGGTTGACCGCCAGCACCTTCTCCCACTCCTCGACCGGGATGTCGGCGACGCTCTTCGGCAGGGGCGCGACGGCCGCGTTGTTGACGAGGACGTCGATCCTGCCGAAGACGTCCAGGGCCGCCTGAACGAGCGACTTCACCTGAGCGGCGTCGGAGACGTCGGCCTTCGCGAAGAGCCAACGGATGCCCGAACCCTCGAGCTCCCGCAGGGTCCCGAGCGCCGGCTCGTCCAACTCGCGCACGTCGTTCAGCACGAGATGGCAACCGTTCTCGGCAAACTTCTTCGCGATTCCGAAGCCGATGCCCTTTGCGCTGGCGGCGCCGGTGATTAAGGCGACGTTTTCCTTGAGCATGGGAGCACCTCGCCGTGTCTTTAGGTTTTAGGCTTTAGGCCTTAGGCTCGAACCCCTAAACGCCTAAGTCGTCTCGGCGGGGCAAGCCCCGCCCTACTGCTCACATCGCGTGGAACATCGCCCGGCTCTGGTTCAAGCCCAGGCCCAGCACCATCTTGCTGTACTCCATCACCGTGATCCCGGGCTCGACGACGGAGACCGAGAGGCCGGCGTTGCCGAGCGCCTGCCGGATCTGGTCGACGAAACCGCAGAGCCCGATGCAGCCGAGGACGAGCACGTGGGCCTTCTCCTCCCGGACCGCGTCGACGCACGCCTGGACCCCCAGGGCAGCCTCCTCCGGCGTGGCGTTGGCGCTGCAGAAGTCGAGCGGCACCGAACGCACGCCGACCACCCGCTTGTCGAGCCCGTACATACGCACGTTCTTCTGGGTCGCGTAGACGAACTCGATCCCGGGCTCCACGATGAGGATCCGGTCGCCCAGGGTCGTGGCGACCGCCAACGCCGTCTCCCCCGGGCCGAAGACCGGGATGGAGGCCATCTCCCGGGCCGAGGTGAGGACGGGGTCGCCGAAGCAGGCGATGACCGCGGCCCGGTAGCCCTGCTCCTGGGCCCGCAGGATGCGCTTCAACATGGCCGGGTTGTTGAACTCGATGTCGCAGACCGTCACGAGGGGGTCCTTACCCTCGTCGACGCCGACGATGTCGACGTGAGAGACGTGGGAGTACACGTCTCGCATCCAGGCGACCAGGGGGGATGAGTCTACGAAGGGAACGATGACGAGGACCTCTCTCATGGCTCTTCTCCTCTCGGTGGAGGGGATGCTCACAACCCGGCGACGGCTCGCCAGGCCTCGCGGAAGGCGTCGTGAATCCGCCGCGGGGCCACGCAGTCGCCGATCTTGAAGGTCCTGGGGGCGAGCCCCTCGAGCTTCGCCACCTCCTCCTGCCGGGGCGCGAGGCCCGAGGCGAGGACGAGGGTGTCTGCCTCGATCCGCTCCTCACCGGCGTCCGAAGAGACGAGGACGCGACCGGCGGCGTAGCCCTGGAGCCGGACCCCCGTCCGGATCTCTACCATCGCCTCGCGCAGGAGCATGTCCACGCCGAGCATGGCGAGAGGGTTGTCGGACTCCCAGAGGATGTCGCGCCGCCGGGTGAGGAGGGTCACCCTCTTGCCGAGGGCGCGAGCGAGATGGGCCGCGGTCTCGCAGCCGATGAAGCCCCCGCCGGCCACCGCGACGCGATCGCCGACGGGCTGCTTCCCGAAGAGGATGTCGCTCGGGAAGGCGAAGTCCGAGATCGTGCCGAGCTCCGGCGGGACGGCGTACTCCGCTCCCACGGCGAGGATCAGGACCTCCGGCTTGCCCTCCCGGACGAGCTCGGGGGAGACGGCCGTGCGGAGCCGGACCGCGACGGCCTCGCGCTCGACCTGCCGGCGCAGCCAGTCGAGGAGCGGCCGGATGTCCTGCTTGAAGTCGGCGACGGAGGCCTCGATGGCCCGGCCGCCGAGCTCCGCCTCCCGCTCGAAGAGAGTCACCCGGTGGCCGCGCTGCGCCGCCATCCGGGCCGCCTCCATGCCGGCGACCCCGCCGCCGACGACCCAGACCCGCTTCGGCTCGGCGGTCGGGCCGGGGAGCGGGGGCTTCGCGATGCCCGGGTTCACCTCACAGGTGACGGGGAGCGGCAGGAAGGGCCGGGAGAGACAGTAGTTTCCCCGGATGCACGGCCGGATCTCCTCCGGTTCTCCCCTCGCGAGCTTCTTCGGCAGGTCCGGGTCGGCGATGAGCCCGCGGCCGATCAGCACGAGGTCCGTCTTCCCCTCCCGGAGCGCCCGCTCTCCGTGCTCCACATCGAGCCCGCCCGCGCACATCACGGTCGTCTTCTTCACCGCGCCCTTGATCGCCGCGGAGAGGGGGAGGTTGCTCCCCCGCGGGACCTCCATGGGCGGCACGCCGTAGGTCGTGGTCTCGTACGTGCCGGAGACGACGCTGACGTAGTCGAGTCCCTCGGCTTCGAGCATCTGCACGAAGGCGAGGACGTCTTCGAGGCTCACCCCGCCCGGCACCCGCTCGTCGGCGCAGAGCCGGTAGCCGACCACGAGGCCCGGCCTCGTCGCGGCGCGGATCTTCCGGTAGGTCTCCAGGGCCATGCGGGCGCGGTTTTCCAGGGGGCCGCCGTACTCGTCCGTCCGGATGTTCAGACGGGGGGAGAGGAACTCGGTCAGGAGATACCCGTTGGCGCCGTGGATCTCCACCCCGTCGAAGCCCGCGATCTGGGCCCGCCGGGCGCAGCCGGCGAAGGAGTCCTGGATCTCGCCGATCTCCTCCCGGCGCAGCTCCCGCGGCATGATGCCGATGAAGCGGCTCGGGATGGGGGAGGGCGCCACCGGCTGCAGCCCGTGGATCCGGTCCGGGAAGGTCTGGTGCCCCGCGTGGCCGAGCTGGGCGATGATGGCGGCGCCCTCGTCCTTGACCGCCTCGGCGAGCTCGTTCAGGCCCCCCAGGTACCGGTCGTTGTGGACGGCCAGTGTCGCGGACATGACCGCGCTCTCCTTGTCGTCGATGTGCTGGCCCTCCGGGATCACGAGCCCGACTCCCCCTTTCGCGTACGTCCGGTAGTACTCGATGAGCCGGGCGTTGGTGGAGCCGTCGGCGGAGACGAGCATCGTGCCCATGGGCGCGAGCCCGATCCGGTTCCGAAGGGTCAGCGGCCCCAGTCTGTAGGGCTCCAGGAGCAGGCTATCGACCGGCATCGCGCCCTCCTTCCCGGACGGCCCCGGCGAGGGGCCGAAAGTCCCAAAGAGGCCTCAGCGAGCGAAGGGTCACCTCGCTGTCGAGGACCTGCCCGCAGCTCGGGCAGTAGTAGCGGCGGAGCGCGACCCGCTCGTCGGCGGGGACGCGCATCCCGGTGAGGTCCATGCGAACGTCCTGGCGCGGGACGCGGGTCTTCCAGTTCTCGGCGAGGCTCCCGATTTCGGCGCCGCACCCGCCGCAGCGGAGGAGGCTGCGCGGGTCCACCGTGACGTAGTCGCCGCCCTCGGGCGCGCAGCTGGGCGCCTCCGCGAGCCTCTCGGCCCGCAGGGCGGCCCGGAGACGGCCGGTCTCCGCCTCGTCTACTGCGAGGCTCCCCGGCCGGAGGCTCACGCCGTAGACCCGCTCCGCCTGCTCCCGGGAGACGAAGCCCCAAAGGACGTCGCGAACCACGCGCTGCGGGTCGCGCCGGAGGGGGTCGCCGAACCCGCCGCCGCCGTTGGAGGTGAAGGCGAAGAGGTCCTTCGGGCCGAGCTGGAGCACGGTCACCGACGGCAGGAGCTCCAGGTCCGCGACCCCCTGGTCGCTCGGACCGAAACCGCTCCGGATCCGCTCGCCCACGTCCACGCCCCGGCCCACGTAGAAGTAGTGGGAGCCTCCGGGGCACCCCCCCATCGCCCCGTGGGTCGGGACCTGTCGCCGGTCCTCCACCAGGAAGAACTGGAGCCAGTCGGCGCCGTGGGGCACGATCGCCACGAGGGCGCCCACACCTCCCCGGTAGCGGCCGGCGCCTCCGGAGTCCGTGAGGAACCGTCGGGTGAGGTAGAGGATCGGATACGAGTTCTCCTGGGTCTCGACGTCGCCCATGGAGTACTCCATCACGGCGAGCTCCGACGCCGTGTCGAGCCCATCCTTCGTGCTGAAGGCGCCGCCGCCGCCGGCCATCCCCTCGAGCATCGGGACCGCCAGCGGCCGCCCTCCCGGCCCCGGAGCCATCCCGAAGATCACGGGAGGGCTCCCGTCCCAACACGCCGAGAGCCGGCCCCGCAGCGGGCTGTTCACGAGGGCCTTGGTGAGCGCCCCGAGAGCGGCGTCGCCGGCGCGAAACATGACGTGGGGACAGCTGCACGGCGCCGGGGGTTGCGCGTCGAGGATGGTGCCGGGCTCGCTCAGGATCTCGATGGGGTACGTGCACCCCTCGTTCCACGGCACGTCCTCACAGAGGAGCGGCATGAACTGCCCGTAGACGATGCCTTCGAGGATCGTCCTCGTGCAGTTGAGGAACTTGGGAAGCTGGGGGGGACACTCCCTCCGGAAGTCGAAGACGAGCTTGCCGCCGCTCACGCTCAGGTCGCACCGGATGGGCAGGAGGCCCTCGCCGAACCCCTCCACCTCCTCGAAGTCGATGTGCTCGTAGACGCCCTCGGGAAGCTGTCGGATCTTCGCCTCGACCGTGCGGGCGGAGAAGTCGATCAGCGCGTCGCAAGCGTCCTTGAACGTCGGCAGGCCGACCTTGGCCACGAGCTCCCGGACCCGCTTTTTCGCCACGTGGTTGGCCGCGATCTGGCCCTTCAGCTCCATCCCGATCTTCTCGGGCAGCCGGACGTTGTTCAGGTGGATGTTCCAGATGTCCCGCTGGAGCTCTCCCTTGCGGAAGAGCTTCACGGGCGGCAGCCGGATGCCCTCCTGGAAGCAGTCGGTCGCGTCCATGCAGAACCCGCCCGGCCTCATGCCGCCGACGTCGAGCTGGTGCGCGATGGACCCGGACCAGGCGACCACCTCGCCGTCCACGAAGATCGGGGACGCGAGCCCCAGCTCGGGCGCGTGGATTCCTCCTCCCCGGTAGGGATCGTTCCCCATGAAGACGTCGCCGTCGAAGACGCCGGGGTCGGCGCCGTGGATCTCGAGGCTCGTCCGGACCAGGTTCTTGATGGCGAGGTTGTGAATCACGGCCAGGCCGCCGTAGACGACCTGGCGGGCGCCGTAGTCGAAGAGCCCGCAGGAGAAGTCCTTGATCTCCGAGTAGATCGGGGTGCCTGCCGTCCGGACGAGCGTGCTCACCATCTCTCGGCCGATGGCGACGAGACGGTTGCGGATCATCTCGAGCGTGATCGGATTCACCTTGGCCATGATGCCCTCCTTACGACGCTGAAAAAGCCCCTCCGTGGCCTTTTCAGCAACGGGCTCTCGGGGACGGCCCCTTCGAACCCTCTCGAGTCGCTACGCTTTTCAAGCTTCGCGACCCGGCGCCCATCCGGGGGCGCACGCAGGCGGCTCTTTCAGCCGCCTGCTACCGCTTCCGGATGATCGCGTTGCGGTACTCGTCCAGGTAGAGCTCCTGGTCGGGCTGGACGACGGCCGAGGTGCTCGGCATCGCGACGATGGCGGGCCCGGGGAGCACCATGCCGGGGGCCAGGTCCTCGGCTCGGTAGACCGCCGTCGGGGCAAAGCCGCCAAGGCTCGCGAAGTAGCAGCTCCGCTCCCCCTTGCGCGCGCGTTCCGGGTCCCCGCCCACCAGAGGTGCCGCAGTGAGGGCCGGCCGGGGCATCTTGCCGACGGCGTCGAGCCGGAAGTTGACGATCTCGACCCCGGCGTCCTTCCAGCCCGTGCCCTCGCCGTAGAGCGTCTCGTAGGCCTTCTCGAAGCGGGCGGTGAGGTCGACGAGGTCCGCGGCCTCGAGCTCCCGGTCCGGGACCTCGATCGGGATCTCGAAGATCTGGCCGCAGTACTTCATGTCGGCGTACCGGGTGAACGCCATGTCGGCCGTCTTCACCCCCTCCCGCGCCAGCGTCGCCGTCCCCTCGGCTCGAAGACTCGCGAAGACTTCGTTGAAGAGGCCGGGGTCGCTCGGATTGCGCACCGAGCGGGAGACGACGAGGCGGTGGCAGATGTCGGAGCAGAGAAAGCCGTAGGCCGATTGGGCGGTCGCGGTGGTCGGCACCAGCGCGCTCTCCAGCTGGAGCTCGTTCAGGAGCGCGCCCGCGTGGAGGGGGCCGGCGCCGCCGAAGCAGACGAGGACGAAGTCCCGGGGGTCGTGGCCACGCTCGAGGGAGACGTTGCGGATCGCGTTCACCATGTTCGCGTTCGTCACGTCGACGATGCCGATGGCGGTCTCCAGCGGGCCGAGGCCGATCTCCGCGCCGAGCCGCGCCAGAGCGGCCTGGGCGAGGTCTCGCCGGATCTCCCTGCGGCCGTCCAGGAAGTAGGCGGGGTCGATGTAGCCGAGCAGCACGTTGGCGTCGGTGACGGTGGCCTGGGTGCCGCCCCGGTCGTAACAGGCGGGTCCCGGCTCGGCTCCCGCGGAGCGGGGTCCCACCCGCAGGAAGACTCCCCGGTCCGCGTACGCGATGCTCCCGCCTCCCGCGCCGATCGTGATGATGTCGAGCTTGGCGAGGGCAGCGTCGTACGCGAGCACCTTGGACCGGGTGACCACGTTGGGGCGCCCGTCGACGATGACCCCGATGTCGCAGCTCGTGCCGCCCATGTCCATCGTCAGGAGGTTCGGCCGGTGGAGGACCTGACCGAGAAACTGGGCGCCCGTGACGCCTCCCGCCGGCCCCGAGAAGAGGACCTGGCACGGCCGCTCCGCTGCTTCGCGAACCGACAGCGCCCCGCCGGCAGACTGCATGACGAAGAAGGGGCCGCCGAGCCCTCCCGCCCGGAGCCGCTGCTCGAGACCGCCCAGGTAGCGTTCGATCAGCCCCGCGATGGACGCGTCGACGACCGTGGCGACGGAGCGCTCGTACTCCCGGATCACCGGCATGACGTGGGAGGAGAGGCTCACGTGGAGGCCCGGGTACGCTTCGTGGAGGTACGCGCGGACGCGCTCCTCGTGGTCGGGGTTTCGGAAGCTCCAGAGGAGGCAGACGGCGAGGGCCTCCACCCCCTTGGCGACGAGGGCGGCCGCGGCACGCTTCACGTCCTCCAGGTCGAGGGGGACGACTTCGTTTCCGCCGGCGTCGATCCTCCCCGTCACCTCCTCGATCCAATAGGCCGGCACGAGAGTGGTCTCGTCCCGCAGCGCCGGCATGTCGGTCTTGAGGGCGTCGAGGACGGGCGTGCGGCTCGCCCGCATCATCGGGAGCGTATCCCGGAAGCCGCGCGTCGTCAGGACGCCCACCTTGGCCCCGCTTCTCGTCAGCACCGCGTTGAGGCCCACGGTGGTCCCGTGGAAGAAGGTGCCGACCCGGGAGAGGAACGCCTCCAGCGGGAGGTCGAGGCCCCTCGCGGCGAGCTCGAGGGAGGCGAGGACGCCCTCGGCGTTGTCGCGGGGCGTGGACGGGACCTTGAAGACGGAGACCTGGCCCGCCTCATCCATCACGACCGTGTCGGTGAAGGTGCCGCCGATGTCCGTCCCCACCGCGAATGTCATTACCGCCTCTCTATCAGTCTTCAGTCTCAGTTCGGCACGCCGCTGGGCGGCCGGTTTGCAGGAAGTGACTTCGGCCCCATCCCTCCGTCACCCCGGCACGGATTGCCGGGGTCCAGCCGCCCAGGAGGGGCATCCATGGCGTCCTGGATTCCGGCTGTCCATGCCGGAATGACGAGGGAAGAACGGCTAAGAATCGGGCCACGGAGGCGCCGTCGGGTCGGCGTAGAGCGCGACCGCCCGGTCGATGGCGCGGTTCAGGTCGGCGATGTACGCCCGAATCTCCTCCACGTCCTCGCCGGTCACCTGCCTGAACCTCCCCTGCAGCTTCAGGTAGTCCTCCACCGCCGTGGGCTTTCCGACGGCGGTGCGGCGGAAGGTCCCTCGCTCGTACTCCCAGAGCGGCCACATCCCGCAGGTCACCGCCTGTCTCGCCACCTCGACGGACATGCGCGGTTCGTTCTTCCAGTTGGTCGGGCAAGGCGTGATGCAGTGGATCAGGGCCGGCTGGTTCTCCTTGCGGGTGGCGCGCCGGACCTTCTCGAAGATGTCCTCGGGGTAGGCCACCGAGCAGGTGGCGACGTAGGGGGCACCGTGGGCGAGCATGATCAGGGGCAGGTACTTGGGAGGCCGGGCCTTTCCCTCCGGGGTGGAGCGCGTCCACGCCTTCAGGGGCGTCGTGCCGCTCCGCTGCCCGCCGGTCGCGGCGTAGCCCTGATTGTCCTGGACGACGACGAGGACCTTGTGCCCCCGCTCGAAACACGCCGAGAGGCTCCCGAAGCCGATGTCGGCGGCGTCGCCGTCCCCGACGATCCCGAGGATCGTGGCGTCTTCCCGGCCCTTCACCTTCGCGGCGATCTCCATCCCGGCCAGGGCCGCGCCGCAGCCTCCGAGAATGCTCACGGGCACCGGAAACGTCGACATCGCGCCCACCGGGAACATCCCGGTGGTGTTCGTGCCGCAGGAGCCGGTGCTCGCAATCGTGTTCGGGCCCACGGCCTTCATGGTCATCCGGGTGAGAATGCCGCCGCTGCACCCGATGCAACTCCTGCCCCCGGGCAGCATGTACTCGGCTTCGACCGAACGGATCTCTTCGAACTTCTTCAGCATGGCCGATCTCCCGTCGCGGCGAGCTCCCGCTTCCGGACGAAGTACAGCTCCGACTCCCGGGGAAGGTCCCCCCGCTCGGGCGCGGCGAGGGCCTGCTCGACGAGGTCGATGACGTTATAGGGCCCGACGTCCCGCCCATTGAGCCCGAGCCCGAAGCCGAGGATCTTGGGCCGACGTTCCAGGTCGTAGAGCGCCGACCGCACTTCGTCGAAGAGCGCGCCGAACTGCGTCTTCTCGATGACCACGAGGACCTTTGCACCGCTTTCGGCCACGGCCGCGGCGAGCCGCTTCTTCGGAAAGGGCCGAAAGGAGCGGACCTTTACCATTCCGACCCGCTTCCCGGCCGGGCGGACGATGTTCACGGTGAAGCGGACGGTGGCCATGATGCTTCCCATCCCGATGACGAGCACGTCCGCCCCCTCCGCGCCGTAGGCCTCCAGAACCCCCCCGTAGCTCCGGCCGAAGCCCGCCGCGAAGCGGGCGTCGACCTCGTCGATGAGCCCGAGCGCTCGAGCTTCCGCCACCTGCTGCTGGTACTTGAACTCGGTGAACCAGTTCTCCATCATCCCGAACGAGGTGAAGATCCCCAGCCCGCCGGGCTCCAGGTGGTCCTTCACGTTCGGCCGGTAGGGCGGGAGGAAGGCATCCACCTCTTCCTGGGACGGAATCCGGACCCGCTCCAGGGAGTGGCTCAGCCAGTAGCCGTCCTCGCACACCATCACCGGCAGCTTCACCGCCGGGTCTTCACCGATGGCAAAGGCCTGGATCACCGTGTCGAAGAGCTCCTGGACCGTCTCGCAGTAGAGCTGAAGCCAGCCGGTGTCGCGCTGGGAGACGGAGTCGGAGTGGTCGTTGAGCATGCCGTGAGGGGCGAAGACCGACCGGTTTCCGACCACCATGACCATGGGCATGCGGTTGCCCGCGATCATCGGGAGGGACTCGTGCATGTAGAGGAGTCCCTGGCTGGAGGTCGCGTTGAAGGCCCGGCAGCCCGAGCACGCGGCTGCAAAGCACGCGAGCTGGGCCGACTTCTCGCCCTCCGCCTCCACGAAACCGGCCTTCAGCTCCCCGTTCTCGATGAAGGTGCGGATCGCCTCCATGATCTCCGCGGAAGGGGGAATCGGATACGCGCCCATGAACTCGATGCGCGAGAGCTTCGCCGCCTCGGCGGCGGCCTGGTTGCCCCTCATGTACGTCAAGTTGCCCATCGAGCTCTCCTTCAGATCGGCGTGCACTGAATGGCGCCGGTCGGACACTCCTGCGCGCAGATCCCGCAGGGACGGCAGTATTCGGGGTCGATCTCGAAGTACCCGTCGTCGGTCTCCCGGATCACCGCGAGTGGGCAGTAGGCCCAACAGGCGCCGCACTTGACGCACTTCTCCCGATCCATGGTGATGTCGTAGCCCTTCATGATGAAGTCGGCTCCCTCCGACTGGGGCACGCCCTTGCACGCGCAGCAGCGGGGCCCGTCGGCGAGGTCGTCGACGTACTCGGGCCTCCAGACGTAGCCGTACTCGCGCCGCTGGACGAGCTCAACGACCTCGTCGAACTTCCGCACGATCTTCGTCTTCGCCATGGCTACGGCCTCCCGATCCTGGCGGCGCCGTACCCGGCCCGCAGCGCCGCGACGTTCCTCTCCCCCTGCTTCCCGCTCAGGACCTTGTGGCCCCTCGGGTTCGTAAAGTTCGCGATGGCGCTCTCGAGCTGCTCCAGCGAGAAGACCTTCGCCGCCGCGAGGTAGGCTCCGATCACGGCGAGATTGACGAAGAAGGGGCTCCCGAAGAGCTCGACCGAGATCCTCGTCGCGTCCACCGTCACGGTCCTGCCCGGAATGCCGCCTTGGAGTTGCCCGGGACCCTTCGCCGAGTTGACGATGCAGAACCCGTCCGGGTTCATCCTGCGGATGATGGTCGGGATGTCGAGGTCGAGCACCGCGGAAGAGAGGGTCGCGAGCTCCTCCTCGAGAATCAGGACGTCGTCGGCGTTGTGGATCCACGAGGCGGGGAAGTGGATCGGCGTGTCCGCGACGCGCAGGAAGGACCGCGTGGGACTGTTGCGGCGCTCGCCGGGCATGGAGAAGATCACCTTGCTCTCCTTCCCCTGCTCGATGGCGGCCGCGGCGAGGAGCTCTCCCGCCAGCCACACGCCCTCGCCCGCACGGCCCAGGAGGATCGTCTCCCTGAGGCCGGTCTTGGCTTTGTAGTCGGCGAAACAGGGGCCGTACTCGCCCGAATACTTCGCGACCACCCGGTCCCACATGTCCATGTACGCGTTCATCTGCGGACCCCTTCCCATCCGGAAAGTGCCTTTCCGGATGGAGTCGTCAGTTTTCAGTTTTCAGCTTCGGTACGCCGCGGCGCGGCCGGTTTGCAGGAAGTGACTTCGGCCCCCTCCTTCCGTCACCCCGGCACGGATTGCCGGGGTCCAGCCGCCCAGGAGGGGCATCCATGGCGTCCTGGATTCCGGCTATCCATGCCGGAATGACGAAGAAGACGGAGGCGCGGTCTCGTTACTCACCTGGAAGTGAACCCCGGCTAGCCGAAGTACTTTGCGGACCGGGCCTTCGCCGCCTCGTCGAACCTGGCCCTGGCGTCCTGGGAACGGTTGTCGAGCACCCGCTGGCGCTTCATGACGTACCGGGCGAGCGTTCCCTTCGGGACCACTTCCACGTGCGCCCTCAGCGTGATCGTGAGCCGGATCCGCTCCTCCAGGGCCTTCTGGAAGGCGTCCAGGTCTTCCAGCCCCGGGTCGTGCTCGACCTGGATCCGCACCCGGTCTTTCGCCGCCTCGTCCTTTTCCAGGAGGATCAGGAAGTCACCGGTGCACCCCGGGGTCTCCCCGAGGACCTTCTCGATGCTGTTGGGGTGGAGTTGGAAGCCTTTGACCTTGATCATGTCGTCCCACCGGCCGGGCACCGACAGGATGCGCGGGTGCGTTCGGCCGCAGGGGCAGGGCTCCTCCGTGAGCGCCCCCTGGTCCTCCGTGTCGAAGCGGAGCCACGGGAAGGCGGCCATGCCGAGACCCGTCCCCACCAGCGAGCCCACCTCCCCCATGGGGAGCTCCTCCTTGGTCTCCGGGTGGACCACCTGGATGATCCCGCCGTCAGCGTGGGTGTGAAAGCCGGCGTGCGCCTCGCACTCGTAGTTCAAACCGACTCCCGGCGCGCCGTACATGTCGAAGATCTCGGCCCCCCAGAGCTGCCTGAGCCTCTCCCGGAGGCCCGGCACGCTGGCGCCCCCGGGTTCGCCCCCGGTGACGATCACCTTGATCTTCAGGTCCTTTCGCGGGTCGATCCCGATCTTCTGGGCCACCTCCGGCAGGTGCAGGGCGTAGGAGGGCGTGCAGCAGATGGCGGTCGCCTCCAGCTCCTTCAGAGTGGCCAGGATCTGGGCGGTGTTGCCCACGTGGCACGGGATCACCGCCATGAAGAGCTCGGGGATGCACGCCCCCTTGGCGATGACGTGGTTGCCGCCTCCCACCATGGCTCCCCCGAGATTCCACATGTGGGCGAGGACGTCTCCCGGCCGAAGGCCGGCCGCCCAGAACTGCCGCGCCGCCGACTCCCCGGTGGCGATCATTCCGCGGGCCGTGATCTCCGGCTCCAGGAGCGGTGCGGTGAAGGGGGTCCCCGTGGTACCGCTCGTGCAGTGCACGGTCACGACCAGCTCCTCGGGGGCGGTGAGGAACTCGGCGAACGGCCGCTTGCCGGCGGCCACGGAGGCCTCCGAGCTGGCCCGCATCTCGTACTTGTCGGTGGTCGGGATCTTGTTGAGGTCCGAGAGCGAGCGGATGTGCCTCGGCTTCAGGCCCGCCCGGTCGAACTTGGCGCGGTAGAAGGGGGATCGTGCGTAGGCGAACTCGACCACCTGCCGCAGGCGCCGCTCCTGCAGGATCCTGAGCTCGCCACGGCTCATCAGCTCGATCCTCGGGTCCCAGCATTTCCTCGTCAGATCCTGCATGGGAACCTCCTCCCGGCGGGCTTTAGGACTCGGTCAACCACTGGCGGGCGGCCGCGTCCCTGAGCCGCTCGAAGTCGCGGCTCGGGTAGCACTTCACCGCGCGGTGGGGGAAGGCGAGCAGGTCCCGGTCCTCCCGAACCTCCAGCCGGACCGTGACTCCGAGCTCGCCGGAGCAGGACTCTTCGACGCCCCTCGGATCCATGGCCGCCATGGCGGCCTTCGAGACGTCGAGGGAGAGGCCCTCCGGGGTCGCCCCCGCGTCGGTGACGGCGTTGAAAGGGCCGCCGTACCCCGAGCGCGCCAGGGCCTGCTCGAGGTCGGCCGGGTAGAGGGTCTTCCCCTGGGCCTCCAGCCGCTGGGAGAGCCGCCCCTTGATCCCGCTGAGCCTCAGGTGGGTCCGGCCGCAGGCGCACGGCTCGCTCGTGAGGGAGGTGACGTCTCCCGTTCGGTACCGCACCAGCGGCATCGCCGTGCGCTCGAGGTGCGTGATCACGAGCTCGCCCTCGCGGCCCGGAGGCAGGACGTCCCCGGAGACCGGGTCGACCACTTCGTAGAGGTAGGCGTCCTCGAACCCGTGGAGCCCGGCCTTCTGGGAGCAGCTGAAACCGAGCAGCCCCACTTCGACCATCCCGTACACGTCACGGAGGTCGACCCGGGGCGCTTCGCTCACCTCCTGCCAGGCGGCCGTCAGCGTCTCCCGCACGGACGGCACGGAGTAGCCCGGCTCGCTCCAGCCGAGGACCGTCCGGATCGGGTACCTGCGGCCCGACTCTCGCAGGAGCGGCAGGACGAACTTCGAGTAGCTCGGGCTGATGTAGACGGCGGAAGGGGGAAAGAGCGGCGCGTAGGTCCTCACGTTCCGCTTTGCCCGCTCCATGCCGGCCAGGATCGACTTGGAGCCGAGGTTGATGGAGCCGAGCCCCACGTGGAGGTAGAGCAGGTTGAACTGCGGGAAGTCCATGACGTAGAGGTAGTCGGCGGGCGTGACGCCCGCGCCGGCGAGCCCTCGAGCGGCGAGCTTGCCCTGGGACGCGCAGTCCTCCACCGACACGACCGCCTTGAGCGGTACCCCCGTGGCGCTGACCTTCACGCCGGTGAGACCGATGGCGTCTCCGGGCGCCCCGTAGTCGGTGCAGAGGAGGGTACCCGCGCGGCCGTGGGTGCGCTGATCGGCCTCGAGCTCGGCGCGGGAGGTCAGCGGAAGCTCCGGGAGCTCCTCCAGAAACCGGAGAGCCCCCGCTCCCTTGGAGCCTGCGAGTTTCCTCCGGTAGAAGGGGGAGCGGGCGGCGCAGTAGGAGAGGCTCCGGTTGAGCTTCTCCAACTGGAGCTTGCGGAGCTCGTCCCGTCCCGCCGTCTCGATCTCCTCGGCCCAAGAACCGGTGACGCTTCCCATGGGAACCTCCGGAAAACCTCAGCCCCTCGTCAGGAATCAGTTCTCAGTCGTCAGCCGTAGCCCCGCCGATTCGGCTGCCCGATAAGACTCGGCGCCTTGCCTTTTGCTGCGAACCTCCTCAGTGCCCTCCGCGCGTCCGGGACCGGTAGTCGTCGAGCAGTGCGGCGTTCAGGGACGCCGGAAGCTCGAAGATGAGCTCCACCTCCTCCAACCCCTCTTCGGGGCAGTAGAGGCAGCCCTCCCGCTTGGGGTAGTAGACCCGGCCGCAGCTCGGGCACCGCCCCCCGGCGACCGTGGCGGTTTCTGCCAGGCGCCCTGGCGAACGCCGCCCGGGAACTTCCCCGAGGAGGGCTTCGGACGGAGACCCGGCACCACCGGCGGTGACCCCGTTCAAGAAGAGCCGAGTCACGTGTCCGGAGAGGGCGCGCAGGTCCAGGGGCCCGTTCGGGTCGTACCATCTCAGAGTCCAGGAGATCATCCCGACCAGGGAAAACGCGGCCACCGTGGGGTCCACCGGATCGCGCAGGCCCTTCTCGGCGGCGAGCCGGACGAGGTCGGCGCGGAGCGAGCGGACGAAGCTCCTCGCGGTCTCGTCGGCGCTCTTCCGCACGGCTTTGGGGCTCGAGTCTTCCAGAAGGAAGAGCGACACCTCCTTGTGGGAGGTGAGCAGGTGGAGGACGTTTCGGATGTGGAGCCGGATCTTCACCTCCGCATCTTCCACCCGGGCCGCCTCCTGGAGGCAGCACCGGTCGAAGAGGGTGGCGCCGATGTCGTAGAGGGAAAGGAGGATCTCCTCCTTATTGCGGAAGTAGTGGTAGAGCCCCGAAGCGCTCGTCCCGGCGGCGCGCGCGATCTGCTGCATCGTCGCGTTCTCGTAGCCGCGCTTCGAGAAGAGATCCGCCGTCTTCCTGGCGATCAGCTCCTTCTTCTCCCCGGCGAGGCTCGCCTCCGCCGGAAGCTCGGGCAGGCCCCCTTCCTCTTCGACGTCGCCGACCTCCCCTCCGTAGTAGCCGTACAGGAACAGCCGCTTCAGCGCTCCCGTCAGCTGGTCGAGCCCGAGCCTGCCGTCGCTCTTGTACCAGCGGGCGATCCACGACGTCATCCCCACCAGGGAGAACGCCGCTACGGTCGCGTCCACCGGCTCCGCGAGAGGGTGGCACCGGAAGAGGTCCTTCAAGACGCCCCGAAGCAGCCCGATGACCTCCTTCGCCCCTGCCTCGGCCCTCCGTGCGATCCGCTTCGGAACCCGGGCCTGCAGGAGGAGCAGCCGGATTTCGTCGGAGCCGGCCAAGAGGGCGGCGGTCGTCTCGATGAGGCGTTCGATCTTCTGCCTCGGCGCGTCCCCGCCCCTGAGCCCCGGAATGAGGCTCTCGTTCAATACCCACGCGGCTTGCCGGTGGATGTTCTCCAGGAGGTCTTCCTTGCTCCGGAAGTAGTGGTAGATGCCCGGGTGGGCCATGCCCGTGGCGTCGGCGAGCTGCTTCATGGAAGTGGCTTCGTAGCCGGACTCCAGAAAGAGGCGCGCCGCCTGCCGGGCGATGGCCGTCCGCTTGTCCTCGAGCATCAGGAGGAGCTCCCGTCCCAAGGAGCGGCAGGGCCACTTCGAATGCGGTGTCGAGAGTCCATCTGGCGATATTGGCCTCTGTATTGCCTATATTGCGGGATTTCGATGCGTGTACCCGAATGCGTTGTCGAAACACTAGCAGCCGACTTTGCAGCCGTCAAGGGGCCGAATCGCGTTCGACCTCGAAATCGAAGACGGTCCCCTTCCGATTTCGGAAGGACCTGCGCAGTGGGGGCAGACCCTGCTGGATCGAGTCGTCAAATTGACGTACGGTGTATTGTCATCTGATGCAACGGCGATCGAGGAATGGCGATGATCCGCAGACAAACCAAAATCGAGGGGGAGTCAATCGCCCGGCTGGAAAGGCTGGGGTTCCGGCTGGATGGGGAGACGAAGGAGCTGATCGAGCGGGCTGCGCACCTCGAACATCGCAAGCTGACCGACTTCTGTCTTACGGCGCTCACCGAGGCCGCGCGCCGTACGATCGCGGAGCATGAGACGCTCGTCCTGTCCGAACGCGACCGAAAGACCTTCTTCGACGCGCTCATCAACCCTCCGGCGCCGAGCGAACGGCTCCAGAGGGCAATGGCGGAGCACAAGCGGCGAATCGGCCCGTGACGCGCGGCGCACCGCCGCCCGATCTCAGAATCGAGCCCGTCGGGCCGCATCATGACCATCGGAACTTCCATTGCGGGGTGGAAAGCCTCGACCGTTATCTGCGCACTCAAGCCAGCCAAGACGTGAGGCGGAAAGCCAACGGAGTATTCGTGCTGGTCGATCCGCGCGAGCCGGCTCAGGTCCTCGGCTACTACACCCTATGCCTCACTGCCGGCCAGAATTGACCCCTTTGTGCCGGTTTAATTTGACCCCCTTGTGAAGAGCGGTCACGACAGCGCCAGGAGGGTGGCGTTGGCGCGCGCCAACGCCACCCACCAGGCGCTGGCGTGACCGCTCTTCAGAAGGGGGTCAAATTAAAACGGCACAAATGGGACAATTCTGGCCGGAAGTGAGGCATAGGGGGTAG
>JACRCS010000671.1 GCA_016218905.1 Deltaproteobacteria bacterium | reverse complement strand
ATCGAGAGCCGCCTCCTGCGCGGGATCGTCCGGGTGACCGACGTCACGCCGGTGCCGGGTACGCCCGGGTACTTCGTCGGTGTGACGAACGTGCGCGGCGAGATTCTCCCGCTCGTCGATCTCCGAAAGCTGTTCGGCGTCACCGCCAGGGGGCTGACGGATCTCTCCCGGATCGCGGTCCTGGGCCTCGAGCGGGCGGAACTCGGCCTGCTCGCGGACGCCGTCCACGAGGTGACCATCCTGAGGAAGGTCGACCTGCTTGAGCCTCCGGGACCGGTCGCGGGAATCGGCCCGGACTACCTGCTGGGCGTCACCGCAGATGCCCTCATCGCTCTCGATGGGGAGGCCTTGCTCGCCGACCCGAGGCTGTTCGTCGGCTACGACGCCGACCATGCCAGAAGGCAATTGGAGACGACATGACCATCGCAAGGAAGCTCGCCGCAGGGTTCGGCTCGATACTGCTGCTCTTCGCCGTGATCGGAACCTTCGCGTACCGCGACACGACCACGCTGACCGAGACGGCCGCTGCGGTCGCGCGCACCCATCGGATCAACGGTCTCCTGGACGAGATCGTCCTCGACGTCGCGAGAATCGACTCCGCAACGCGCGCCTACCTGCTGTCGGAGGACGCGGCATACGTCGGTGACGTCCTGGAGGCGGGGCCGCGCATCCAAGCGCACCTCAAGGACCTTCCCGGCCTGATGGTGGACGACGCTCAGAAGCGGCGGCTCGAAGCGCTGAGGCCGCTCCTGGAGTCGAAGCGGGCCCTGGCCGCCGAGTGCATCGAGACCGCCCGGAAGCAAGGCATCGGCCCGGCGATCGCTCTCGCCAGAACGCAGATGAGCAAGAGGGTGTGGGAGCAGGTGCTACTCCTCGCAGAGGAGATGAAGTCGGCGGAGGCGCGGCTGCTCGCCCAGCGGGAGGAGGAAGCGAACCGCGCGGCCCGGCGGACTCTCGCCTTCATCGCCTGGGGAACCGGTCTTGCCGTGCTCCTCGCCGCGGCGCTCGGGTTCCTGATTACGCGCGGTCTCACCCAGTCCGTCGGCGTCCTCGTCGACGGAACCGAGAAGGTGGCCGCCGGCGTCCTCTCACACAGGATTCGGGTGACCTCCCGTGACGAGCTGGGCAAGCTGGCCGGCGAATTCAACCGGATGGTCGAGCAGCTCGGGATTGCCAGGACGAAGGAGGCGGCACGAGAGAAGCTCGAAAGGCTGCTCGAGGCCATCCGCGAGACGGTGGCCCTCCTCGTCTCCTCCGCCGCGGAGATCCAGGCGACCACAACGCAGCACGCATCCGGCGCTCAGGAGCAGGCTGCGGCGATCGTCGAGACCGTCAGCACCGTGGATGAGGTCGTCCAGACGTCCGAGCAGGCTGCCCAGCGGGCGCGGGCCGTGAACGAGTCCTCACAGCGCGCCGCCGACGTGGGGCAGACCGGCCGCAAGGCGGTCGAAGAGACGCTGGAGGCCATGGGAGCGGTGCAGGAGCGGTCGGAGGCGATGGCCGACAGTATCCTGGCGCTCGCCGAGAAGGCGCAGGCGATCGGGGAGATCATCGCCTCTGTCACCGACATCGCCGAGCAGACGAACCTCCTGGCCCTGAACGCGGCTATCGAGGCCGCCCGGGCCGGCGAGCAGGGGAAGGGCTTCGCCGTCGTCGCGGCGGAGGTCAAGACCCTCGCCGATCAGTCCAAGAAGGCGACGGCGCAGGTACGCCAGATCCTGGGTGAGATCCAGAAGGCCACGAGCACGACCGTGATCGCGACGGAAGAGGGGACGAAAAGCGTGGCCGCTGCGATGCGGACCGCGGAGCGGGCGGGCGAGACGATCCGGACGATGGCGGAGGCGGCCATCGAGGCGGCCCAGGCCGCGGCACAGATCGCAGCCTCGGCCAGCCAGCAGGCGACCGGGATGGCGCAGATCCACGGGGCGATGAAGAACATCAACCAGGTCACCAGTCAGGGCCTCGCCGCCACCAAGCAGACGGAGCGTGCCGCACAAGACCTGACCTCCCTCTCGGCGCGGCTCAAGGAGCTGCTCGCGAGCTCGGCGGCTTAGAGTCGGTGCGATGAAGGTGGCGGCTTCAGGTTCCGGAGGTGGGGCGTGGACCAGGACAAGCTGATCCAGCGGCTGATGGCCACGTTCCTCGCGGAGCTGGATGAGCACGTCCGTGCGCTCAATCGGGATCTCCTGGCCCTGGAGAAGGAGCCGACCCCATCGGCCCGTGCCGAGCTCGTAACGACGCTCTTCCGGACAGCGCACAGCCTGAAGGGGGCTGCCCGCGCGGTAAACGTACCCCTCATCGAGAGTGCCTGCCACGAGCTGGAGACCATCCTGGCCTCGGCGCGCGCTGGCACTCTGACGATCGGGCCCGAGGTCTTTCCGCTCCTTTTCGAGGCCGCCGACGCCATCGAGATCTCGGGAAAGCGCCTCGGCGAGCAGGAGAGCCTCGAAGCGACCCCTCTCGCGAGGCTACTGCCGCGGCTGAAGACGGCCGCGCGGGAGGGCGCGCTTGGAGACAAGGGGCCGGGCACGGGAGCGCCGTGGAAGGCCGAGCCATCGCCACCTCCTGGCCCGACGGCGGCGGGGGGCGGCGCCTTCGT
>JACRCS010000655.1 GCA_016218905.1 Deltaproteobacteria bacterium | reverse complement strand
TCTTCGTTCCCCCGGAAGGCGATCCCCTCGTGCTCGTCCGAAAGGACGTGGCGCGGGCGCAGAGCGAATCTCCCTTCCCCATCGAACCCCTGCCGACCGTCCGGGACGTCGCCGAGCGGATCCGCGCCCGGGTCGGTTCCCTTCCCCGCCGGATCGGCGTAGAGGGCGACGTCCTGCCCCTGGACCAGCTCGAGCGGCTGCGGGGGCTCCTCCCGGGGGCAGAGCTGCGGTCGGCGTCGGTGGCGCTCGCCAAGACCCGCGCCGTGAAGAGCGACTACGAGGTGGAGCAGATCCGCCGGGCGGGGGAGGTCGTCGCACAGGCCGTCGAGACCGTCGCCGACCACCTCCGAGAAGGCGTCACCGAGCTCGAGCTCGCGGCAGCCATTGAGTACGAGCTGCGCCGGCGCGGGCACGGCGGCCTCATCCGGATGAGGGGTTTCAACCAGGAGATCTTCTACGGCCACGTCTTCGCCGGGGCCACGGCGGCGGCCCCTTCCTTCGTGGACGCGCCCACCGGAGGCCAGGGGCTCTCTCCGGCCCTGGCCCACGGCGCCAGCCAACGGCCGATCCGCCGGGGGGAGCCGGTCATCGTCGATCTCGTCGGGAACCACGGCGGCTACCTCTGCGACCAGACCCGGTCCTTCTCGCTCGGCGCGCTGCCTGAACACCTCACCCGAGCCTTCGAGGTCGCCCGGGGCATCCTGGAGCGGGTCGAGGAGGCCGCCAGGCCGGGCGTGCCCGCGTCGAGGCTCTACGAGCTGGCCGTACGAGCGGCCGAGGAGTCGGGCTTCGGAGACTGCTTCCTGGGGAACGAGCAGAAGGTGAGCTTCGTCGGCCACGGGATTGGCCTGGAGGTGGACGAGCTCCCCTTCCTGGCTCGGGGCTTCGACGCCTCGCTGGAGGCGGGAATGGTCGTCGCGGTGGAACCGAAGTTCATCTTCCCCGGAGAGGGCGTAGTGGGTATCGAGGACACGCTCCGGGTCACCCAGACGGGCGTCGAGCGGCTCACGCTCTCGCCGCGCGCCCTGCGGGTCGTTTAGCAGGCCCCCTTACCGCCGGGCGCGCCTGTGGGGCACCGGCTCGGCCAAAAAGTGGGTGACCCTCTGGGGCCTCTCCCCCACGTGGAACCGGGAGCAGCGTTCCTGGATGCTCTTGTCGGCCACGGTGACCCGCTCGTGTTGCCGGAGGTGCTCGAGCCAGGACTCCACGACGAAGGTCTCCAGGTAGGTCCCCTCCCCTTCCGGATCGCTGTAGAGCTCCCACCGGATGGCGCCGTCCCGCAGCCGGATGCGGCGGAGGTCACCCATGGCAGCCGTGAAGTCCGCGAGACTGGCCGGGTCGATCCGGTACTCCACGCTGACGACGACTGGGCCGCGCTCCAATAAGGCTTCCGGGATCTGTTGTGTCTGCCGCCAATGCATGGAGGGCGTGAGGTCCTCGCGGAGCGTGGGCAGACGGAACCGGACCGCGACGAGTCCGCCCGCGACGAGCGCGGCGCCCGCCACGTCCAGGGCGGCCGGGATGCTCGTCACCCGGGCCACATTCCCCCAGAAGGCGCTGCCGACGGCCATCCCGCCGAAGAAGACGAGCAGGTACACGGCGAGGGCCCTTCCGCGGACCCACGCCGGGACGGCGACCTGAGCGCTGGCGTTGAGACTCGAGAGGAGGGAGATCCACGCGACGCCGGCCAGACCGAGCGCGGTGGCGACCGGAAGCGAGGCCCGGCCGTGGGCGACCGTCAGGATGGCGGGGCCGAAGTGGGACCACGCCGCAGGCACGAGCCACCCGCTCCGATCGTGCCACCGGAGCCCCGGCAGAACGGCCCCGCCGACGACAGCGCCCAGCCCGACGGTCGCGACCAGTCCTCCGTACCCCCCGGGTCCCCGCCCGAGTTCTGCCCTCGCCAGCAAGGGGAGGAGGGCCCAGAACGCGCTCGCCGGCACGATGAAGCCCGCTGCCCGCAGGAGGACCGCCCGCAGGGCGGGCGCGTGGCGAACGTACCGGACCCCGGCCCGCACGGCGCCGACGAGGCGCTCGGCGGGAAGGGTGCTCTCTACCTTCGGCCTCTTCCAGCGCAGCAGGACGGCAATGACGCCCAGATAGGAGGCGCCGTTGAGGAGGAAGACCCAGCCCGTCCCGGCAGCGGCGATCACGAGCCCGCCGAGGGCGGGACCGACCGCCCTCGAGACGTTCAAGGCCACTCCGTTCAGCGTGACGGCCGCCGGCACCTCGGGAGGAGGCACGAGCTCCGAGATGACGGCCAGCCAGGCCGGCGCGGTGAGCGCCAGCGCGAGGCCCAGGACGAAGGTGAGGGCGAGCAGGCCTCCGGCGCTGGTCACGCCGAAAATCGTCAGAAACCCGAGAGCGGCGGCCGTCGCGCTCGACCACACGTGGGTGATCAGGAGAAGCCGCCGCCGGTCGAAGATGTCCGCCAGGGCCCCCGACGGGAGCGCGAGCAGGAAGACCGGAAGCGTCGTCGCCGCCTGGACCAGCGAGACCATGAACGGATCCGGCGCCAGGGAAGTCATCAGCCAGCCGGCCCCGACGTCGTGCATCCACGTGCCCACCATGGAGGCGACGTTGGCGATCCAGAGCGCCCGAAAGATCGGGCGGGCGAGCGGGCTCCATCCCGAATCGGCCGTGGGCCGGGGATCCCCGCTCCCCTCCCGGCCGGGGCCGGTTTCAGCCGCGCCCATACGCCGCTGCGACCCACCCCTGCACGCCCCCGAGGAGTGCCTTCGCGTCGCGAAATCCGCGGGAGATGCTCCGAGCGGCCAGGCCGGCGGCGGTGTGCTCCGCCGGTGGATCATCGTAGCTGCAGACGAGCAGGGCCCGCCCGTTCCGGACCCCGGCGTGCGCCTCCTGCGGGGTGATCCGCGGCGCTTCGGTCATCTCGCTCCTCTTTCGCTGGGTCGCTCGGCAGTGGAGGGCCCGACGTGAAGCATAGGGCCGCGACGGCCTTGTCAACCGGGTTCGGGAGGCACTCCCGAAGGACCTCGAAGAAAGGACCCGTGAAGCGGGCGGCCGATCAGCCCCCGCGGCGGTGCGAGCCTCCCCTCCCTCTGTTCTCGCCCCCGCGGTCCTTCTGCTTCGCCGCCTCCCTGTCGTCGGGCTCTCGCCCGCGCTGGTCCCGCGCCGGGGCGCGTTCCACCTGCCGCGCGCCCTCGTGCCGCTGGACCTCGCGGCCGGAGCCTCGGCCCCCGTGAGGCTCTCTTCGCACCTCGGGCGTTTCCCGAAACCTCTCACGGCCCTGGTCCAGTGCCTCCGGCCTCGGACTGCCGCCACTTCGGCCGGACCCCGGCTGCGCGCCGCCGCGGTCGGAGCTCCCGCGGTCTGAGCCCTTACCGCCGTGAAGCTGGGGCGGAGGTGCGGGCTCCCTACGCGCGGGGAGCCTCTCCCTCCCGAGGACCGACGGGGCCGCGGCCAGCCCGGAGCCCCCGCGCTCCGGGCCGTCTCCCCTCGGGCCGCGGGGCGGCTCCGACTGTACCCCGATGGCCTCTGGACCGCGGCCCTGACCGGAAGCCCGAGGCACCCTCACGAAGGGCCTCGACTGCCTGAGCTCCCTGACGTCCATGCGGCGGACGAGCTCCGGTGGCTGCCTGTCCGGCCCCGGTGACCCCGGGCGCTGGACGAGCGCGCCCATCTGCGGGGTGACGCCGGGGCCTCGACCCCGGAGGTTCTCTCTCACGAAGATCTTCTGGACGACCACCTGCTTGCTCACGTGGACGAGGCGCGGCGAGCCTCGGCGGAAGCTCGCGCGGTCTACGACCGTAACGGCATCGGCGACCTGCACGTTCCTGGAAACTGCCCTCGGGCGAACGCGCGTCACGGTGGACCGCGCCACGTTCACGCTGTGACTCCCGTAGTGCCCCCTGCCGTAGTAGGTTTCGCCGGGTGCCAAGGGGACCCACGCCACGTACTCCGGGGTCCTCACCCACGACACGTACCCCGGTGACCAGTATACCTCTCCGTGGGGCGGCGGGACCCAGCACCACCCCAGACGCGGCACGAAGGCCCAGCGACCGTAGTGGTAGGGCGCCCACCCCCACGGCTCGTACCCCAGCCAGACGTACTCGCCTCCCCTCCAGATCCATCTGCCGTGGCGGTACGGCACCCAGCCGGGGCTCAAGGCCTCGGAGGGGCTCCATACGTTTCCGTACTCGTGTACGGTCACCCAGCGGCCGTTCTCCTCCAGCTCGTCGGCGAAGGGGCTCAACTCGGGCGGCAGGTAGGCGGCGGCGCCGTCGATCTCCGCTACTCGGCCGTCCCGGTCCTTGTTCCACCCCGCCCACTCGTCGGGAGAGCCGAGCGGCGAGAGTATCTCGCCGGTTTCGGTCGCGGCAAGCATCTCGCCCGCGTTCACCCTGCCCTTCCCGGCGTCGTTCTCCGTCTCCACGTAACCCTTGTACACGTAGACGCGAGTGGCCGCATCCGCCGCCTCCACGCGAAAGACGGCGCGGCTTCCGACGCGGCTCGACACGTGCGGCGCATCCAACTGGAGGACGCCTCCCTCCGGCCCGTCGAAGGAGACGTAGGAGCGTCCCTGGGAGAGGTAGAACTGGGCCGAATCACGATCGAGGGAGAGGACGTGGAGGGCCGAGCTCCCGTCGAGGCGGACGTAGGTGCCCGTATCGAGCTGAAGCTCTACCTTCCCGCCTTCGGGGACCCAGATCTGATCGCCCTCGGCCAGCGGCGAATTGCTCCAGACGAGGCCCCACTCCCCTGCCTCCAGGGTCTTCACCAGGACCTCGCCCACCAGATAGCTCACCCGCATGTGACCCAGCGAGGCGGCGAACGCCGATACGGGCACCAGCGCGAACACGGTCAGGAGGAGTGCCTTCAGGCTCTTCATGGGGTCCCCTCTCGGGAAGGTGCGCCTCGTCGGCGGATGCGCGCGAGGCAGCCGACTCGAGTAAGGTAGCTCCTGCACATGAGGGCGGGATGAGAATGCGGTTATCGGTTATCACAACCGCGAACAGAGAACCGACCACCGAGAACCGACGACCGACAACTCGCCTCACCTCACGTGACGCTCTCGGCGGCGTAGCGGGCGATCAGACCGGTAGCGACCGCCCGCCGGTAGATGTACCCGAAGAACCAGCAGGCGAGGCCGATGCAAAGGACCGATAGCGCGCCCCCCCAGAGGAGCGCCGCCGCCGGGACGGGGCGGCCGGCCATCACGGCCCGCAGGCTCTCGAAGACGTAGGACGGCGGGAGGAGCCGCGACACGAGCTGCATCCATCCAGGCAGGGTGGCCACGGGGTAGAAGACCCCGGCGAAGGGCGAGAGGAGCCCCGGGATGGGCCAGATGAACCACTCCGAGGCCGGACCGAGCCGCAGGACGAGGGCGCTCCCGAAGATCCCGAGGGCGATCCCGAAGAGGAACAGGACGAGCAGGGAGGGGAAGACCAGGAGTCCGTAGGGAGCGAAGGAGAGGCCGAAGACGCCGGCCGCGACGCCGAGCATCACGGCGAGGCCGACGGCGCTCGTGGCAATGCTCGAGAAGACGAGCCCGGCGAGGTACTCGGAGATGGAGAGCGGCGTGGCGAAGAGGTTCAGGAAGTTGCGCGACCAGACGTCTTCCAGGAAGGCGGTCGTCACCCCGTGCATGACCCGGCCGAAGAAGTCCCACAGGAGCACGGCTCCCAGGAGGACCGGGACGAAGTCGAATCCCGCCGCCGCCACGGCGTTCAGGTAACGGGTGATGAAGCCCCATAGCACCATGTCGACGGCGACCCAGACGAAGAGGGGGAACTGGCGGGAGAAGCTCCCGCGGACGAGGTAGAACTGCCGGAGCGCGATGGCGCCGGCGCGGCCGGCACGCATCAGGCCGCCCCCGACTCGAGGGCGAGGGGCTCGCGCGCGACGGCGATGAAGAGCTCCTCGAGGGTCGCGCGCCCGTGCTCGGCGGGCAGCGTCTTCGGATCGCCCTCGAGAAGGATTCTTCCCCTCGAGAGGAAGAGCACCCGGTCGCAGACCTCCGCTACCTCGTACATGTTGTGGGAGGTCCAGAGCACCCCGCCCGTTCCCCCGTCCGCGAACGCCCGGATCTTCCGGCGGATGTCGCGCGCCGTGGCGGGATCCAGGGAAGCCGTGGGCTCGTCCAGCAGGAGGAGGCGGGGGCGGTTGAGCATCGCCTTGGCGAGGCAGAGGCGCGTCTGCTCGCCCGAGGAGAGCACACCCGCCTTCGTCCGCTCGAACCGGAGGAGGTCGAACTCCTCGAGGAGCTCCCGGATGCGCGCCCGGAGGTCCTCGACTCCGTACAGAAGACCGAAGAGGCGCAGGTTCTGGTACACGGTCAGGTTTCCCGGGAGCGGCGCGTACACCGCCGCGAAGTTCGTCCTCTCGAGAGCGCGGGAGCGCTCCTTCGCGACGTCGAGCCCGTCGATCCGGATGGCCCCGGAAGTCGGGTCGAGGACGCCGAGAATCATGTTGATCGTCGTCGTCTTCCCGGCTCCGTTGGGGCCGAGGAGGCCGACGATCTCCCGGGAGCCCACGTCAAAGGAGATCCCGTCCACCGCGGCCGTGCCGCCGTACGCCTTCCGCAGTTCCGACACCGAGAGCACCTTCGCCACGCCGCCCGTCCTTCGCACTCGAGACTGCCGCCAGAGAGCGAACTCTACCACGGCGCGCCGAGGAGGGCAGGAGGTCGTTGCCGGGCTTGGGACCGCCATTGCAGACATCCCACGGAAGCCGAGTCCGAGTTATCATGGGAGGACACGCGCGGCTTTCGCGAGGTCGCGCCGCAGCGGCGAGGAGAGCGGTAGCGCTTCGGGAGAGGCGAATGACGAAGCAGAGCGCGGCGAAGGGGCGCCGGCCCCGGCGAAGACCCGCCAAGGAGTTCATCACGTTCTACCCCGCCTGGTGCAAGAAGTGTGGCATCTGCGCGGCTCTCTGCCCGAAGAACGTCCTCGAGACGGGGCCGACGGGGAATCCCGTGGCCGCCCGGCCGGAGGACTGCGTCCGCTGCCGCCTTTGCGAGCTGCGCTGCCCGGACTTCGCCATCTCCGTCGCCGGGCCGGAGGGGGGAGAGGAGGAGGAAGCATGAGTCTCTCCGGCGCCAAGGAGCTCCTGCTCCAGGGCAACGAGGCCGTGGTTGAGGCGGCCCTGGCGGTCGGCTGTCGCTTCTACGCGGGCTATCCCATCACGCCCTCCACGGAGATCGCGGAGGGCATGGCCGCGCGGCTCCCGCCGCTGGGCGGGACCTTCATCCAGATGGAGGACGAGATCGCTAGCCTCGGCGCCTGCCTGGGCGCGAGCCTCGCCGGCGCGAAGGCGATGACCGCGACCTCCGGCCCCGGGATGAGCCTGATGCAGGAGCTCATCGGGTACGGCTGCATCGCCGAGATCCCGGTCGTCATCGTGAACGTCATGCGCGCCGGGCCGAGCACCGGCCTCCCCACGAGCCCCAGCCAGGGCGACGTCATGCAGGCGCGCTGGGGCACCCACGGGGACCATCCCATCATCGTCCTGACCGCCTCCGGCGTCCGGGAGGCTTTCGATATGACCGTCAAGGCCTTCAACTTCGCGGAGAAGTACCGCAACCCGGTGATCCTGCTCCTCGACGAGGTCGTGGGGCACATGCGGGAGAAGGTCCGGCTGCCGGCGCCCGAGGCGGTGCAGCGGATCGAGCGCATCCGGCCGACCATGCCGCCGGAGTGGTATGTTCCCTATGAAGAGACGAACACCGGCGTGCCGCCGATGGCGGTCTTCGGCGACGGGTACCGGTACCACGTCACGGGGCTCACCCACGACCGGATGGGATTTCCGACCCAGAAGCGGAACGAGATCCTGGAGGGCACCGATCGGCTCTTCCGGAAGATCACCCAGGGCTTCCGGGAGGTGTGTCTCACCGAGGCCGTGAGCGTCGAGGACGCCTCCGCGGTCGTGGTCGCTTACGGCTCGGTCGCCCGGAGCGCGCGCGAGGCGGTCGAGACACTGCGCGCCCAGGGGAAGCACGTGGGGCTCCTGAAGCTCCAGACGCTCTGGCCGTTTCCCCGAGCGGCCTTCGAGAAGTTCCTCGGCCGGGTGCAGTCGGTGCTCGTCTGTGAGATGAACCGGGGGCAGGTCTACCGGGAAGTGCTGCGGGTCGCCCGGGGGCGGTGCGAGGTCCGAAAGCTCAGCCGCGTCGACGGCGAGCTCGTCACCCCCGGCGAGATCGCCAGGGCCCTGCGGGAGGTGGTGTGATGGCGGCTCCCGTGCCCAATCGCGAGATCATCCGGGAGTACCTCCGGCACGCCAAGAGGTTCCCGCACATCTGGTGCCCCGGGTGCGGCAACGGCATCGTTCTCGGAAGCCTCCTGCGGGCGATCCACCGGAAAGGCTGGGCGAAGGACGAGGTAGTGGTCGCAAGCGGCATCGGCTGCTCGAGCCGCGCGCCCGTCTACGTCGACTTCAACACGCTCCACACGGCCCACGGGCGGGCGCTCCCCTTCGCCACCGGGATCAAGCTCGTGAACCCGAGGCTCCATACCGTCGTGCTCATGGGCGACGGCGACGCCCTCGGCATCGGAGGGAACCACTTCATCCACGCCTGCCGCAGGAACATCGACCTGACCGCCGTCGTGGTGAACAACTTCACCTACGGGATGACCGGCGGCCAGCAGAGCCCCGCCACGCCCCAGGGCGCCCGCGCCACCACGGCCCTCTCGGGAACGATCGAGCAGCCCTTCGACATCGCCCACCTCGCGGCCGCGGCCGGAGCCACCTTCGTCGCCCGCACCACCACGTATCATGTGCGGGAACTCGAACAGCTCCTCGAGCGCGCCTTCACCCACAAGGGCTTTTCGGTGGTGGAGGTGATCGCGGCCTGCCCCACCTGCTACGGCCGGCGGAACCGGTCGGGCGACGCGGTGGCCATGATGAAGTGGCAGAAGGACGTGGCCGTTCCGGTGGAGAAGGCGCGGCTGCTCCAGCCCGAGGAGCTCGCGGGCCGGATCGTCACCGGCGTGATCGCCGAGCGAGAGGCCCCCGAGTACGTGGAGCAGTACCGGAACCTCTGTCGGGCGGCCGCGGACGAGGCCGAGGAGGCCGAAGCCGACCTCTCCGGAGGCGCCGCGGCCGAGCAGGCGGGAAATGAGCCGCAGTAAGACCCAATTCGGAATACCGAATTCGGAATTCGGAATTTCGACGGGAGGTGACGCTTGCGTAAGGAGATCCGGCTGGCTGGGTCCGGCGGCCAGGGGCTCATCACGGCCGCGGTGATCCTGGCGGAGGCCGCGGGCCTGCACCAGGGGCTATCGGCCACCCAGACCCAGAGCTACGGGCCGGAAGCCCGGGGCGGCGCCTCCCGCGCGGACGTGATCATCTGCGATGGCCCGATCCACTACCCCAAGGCGGAGAAGCTCGACATCCTCCTCGCGATGACGCAGGAGGCGTGCGGCCGCTACTTCCACGACCTCAAGCCCGACGGCCTGCTGATCGTCGACTCGGACCTGGTGCCGGCTCCGCCCACCTCGGCGGCGCTCTCGGTCCCCATCACCCGGCTGGTCCGGGACGCCCTGGGCCGGGACGTCTTCGCCAGCATCGCCGCCCTGGGCGTGGTCACGGGCGCCTCGGAAGTCGTGTCGGCAGACGCCCTGGCGGCTGCCGTGCTGGCGCGCGTCCCGCCCGGCACGGAGGAGGCGAATCGCAAGGCCCTGGAGCTCGGCCTCGCCGCCGGGCGCGAGGCCCGCGCCCGGGGGAACGCCGAGGAGGTGATCGGCGAGGAGTGACCGGAGGGCGTCCCGCCCACCCGGGCTCCACCGTCCACTTCGCCCATATCGTCCACACCGTCCACTCTCCGACTGCGCCGCGTTGACGCTAGCGATTTCGGCGTGTTACAAACAGTTTTCGCCATAGGAAACGGGAGCATCGTTCGGCGGGTCGGTTCGCCTTCCGGCAAGGGAGGCGGGTTCGCCGATCACTCGAGAGGAGGAGAGATCATGACTGGACGACGGATCCTCGCCGCACTCATCGCCAGCGCGTTCCTGGCGGCCCCGGCCCTCGCTGCGGAGGAGTTGACGGGCACCCTCAAGAAGGTCAAGGAGACCGGCAAGATCGTCATGGGCATCCGGGAGTCCTCCTTCCCGCTCTCCTACCTCGACGACAGACAGCAGCCCATCGGCTACCACATCGACGTCTGCAACAAGATCGTCGACGCCGTGAAGACGCAGCTCAAGATGCCCAACCTGAAGGTCGAGCACCAGGCGGTCACCTCCCAGAACCGCATCCCCCTGGTCACGAACGGGACGGTCGACCTGGAGTGCGGCTCCACCACCAACAACGAAGCCCGCCAGAAGCAGGTCTCCTTCGTCAACACGACCTACATCACGAACGTGCGGATGGCCGTGAAGAAGAACTCGGGGATCACGAGCCTCTCCCAGCTCGGCGGAAAACCGGTGGCCACGACCACGGGGACGACGTCCGTCCAGCTCATGCGCGCGCACGAGAAGGGCAAGCACATCGATTTCAAGGAGGTCTACGGGAAGGACCACGCGGACTCCTTCCTGCTCCTGGAGACCGATCGCGCGGTCGCCTTCGTCATGGACGACAACCTCCTGGCGGGGCTCATCGCGAGCGCGAAGAACCCGGGCGAGTACGCGATCGTCGGCGAGGTGCTGAACATCGAGCCCATAGCGGTCATGGTGCGCAAGGACGACGCGGCCTTCAAGAAGGTCGGCGACGACACCGTCAACGCGATGATCAAGAGCGGCGAGCTCGAGAGGCTTTACAAGAAGTGGTTCATGTCCCCCATCCCGCCGAAGGGCGTGAACATGAACTTCGCCATGAGCGAGACGCTGAAGCAGGTCCTGAAGAACCCCAACGATCAGCCGGCGGAAGCGTTCAACAAGAAGTAATCAGTGATCAGTCGTCAGTGATCACTGACCACTGATCACTGATGACTCTCCCGGAGCCTCGATGAACTACCACTGGAACTGGGGCATCTACCTCGAGCTGATCAAGAACGGCGACGAGACCTACCTCTACTGGCTCATGCGGGGGCTCGGCTGGACGGTGGCGCTCTCGCTGAGCGCCTGGGTCATCGCGCTCCTCGTGGGCGTCACGGCAGGGTTGATCCGCACCGCCCCCAACCGGTGGCTGGCCCGCCTCGGAGACACCTGGGTCGAGCTCTTCCGAAACGTCCCCCTGCTCGTTCAGATGTTCCTCTGGTTCTTCGTCGTGCCCGAACTGCTCCCGAAGGATCTCTCCCGCTGGGTGAAGCAGGACATGCCCTACGCCGAGTTCCTGACGGCGACGATCTGCCTCGGCCTCTTCACGTCGGCCCGGATCGCGGAGCAGGTGAAGGCGGGGATCGGGAGCCTCTCGAGGGGCCAGCGCTCGGCCGGCCTCGCGATGGGGCTCACGCTGCCCCAGACGTACCGCCACGTTCTGCTCCCCATGGCGTTTCGGATCATCATCCCGCCGCTCACGTCGGAGTTCATGAACGTCTTCAAGAACTCCTCCGTGGCGTTCGCGATCGGGGTGCTGGAGCTCACCTTCCAGGCCCGCCAGATGCAGGAGGACTCCGAACAGGGGATCGAGACGTTCCTCGCGGTGACGCTCCTCTACTTCGTCTGCGCCTTCGTCGCCAACCGGGTCATGGCCGTCATCGAGAAGCGCACCCGGGTTCCCGGCTACATCGGCACGGCGCGCTAGGAGGCGTTCGGGGATGTTCAGCGACTTCGACTTCAGCGTCCTCGTCCCCAGCCTCCCCTACCTCTGGACCGGGCTGCTCTACAGCCTCAAGCTGACGATCATCTCGATGATCGGCGGCACGATCCTCGGTACCCTCCTCGCCCTGGCGCGCCTCTCGGACCGGGGGCTCCTCGCGGCCGCGGCGACCTGGTACATCAACCTCATGCGCTCGATCCCCCTCGTGATGATGATCCTCTGGTTCTTTCTCGTCCTGCCGCTCATCACCGGGCGCCCGATCGGGGCCGAAAACTCCGCGCTCTTCACCTTCACGGCCTTCGAGGCGGCGTACTTCGGCGAGATCATGCGCGCCGGGATCCAGAGCGTGCCGCGCGGCCAGCAGTGGGCCGGCTACGCCCTGGGTCTGAGCTATTGGCAGATGATGGGCCGGATCGTCCTGCCCCAGGCCTTCCGAAACATGCTGCCGGTCCTGCTCACGCAGACGATCATCCTGTTCCAGGACACCTCCCTCGTCTACGCGATCGGGGCCAAGGACCTGCTGAAAGCTGCGGAGATCGCGGGCAAGAACTACAATCGGCCCGTCGAGATGTACCTCTTCTCGGCGGTCATCTACTTCGCGATCTGCTTCGGCCTCTCGCAGCTCGTCAAGAGGCTCCAGCAGCGGATGGCGATCGCCACGTGAGGACGGCGGGAACGTCGGACGGCTAGAACACCGGAGGCGAGCGCGAGGCGCCCCGGAGCGACCCGGCAGCCCGGCACACAACGGAGCCCCCATGGCCATGATCGAGCTCAAGAGCGTCAGCAAGTGGTACGGCGACTTTCAGGTCCTCACCGAGTGTTCGACGAAGGTCGACAAGGGCGAGGTCGTCGTGGTCTGCGGGCCTTCGGGCTCCGGCAAGTCGACGCTCATCAAGTGCGTCAACGCCCTCGAGCCCTTCCAGAAGGGCGAGATCACGGTGGATGGGACCGCGGTCGGGCACCCGAAGACGGACCTGCCGAAGCTCCGCGCCCGGGTCGGCATGGTGTTCCAGCACTTCGAGCTCTTCCCCCACATGAAGGTCACCGAGAACCTGACCATGGCACAGGTGAAGGTCCTCGGCCGGAGCAGGGACGAGGCCCTCGAGAAGAGCCTGAAGCTCCTCGACCGGGTGGGGCTGAAGCTCCTCGCCCACAAGTTCCCGGGCCAGCTCTCGGGGGGCCAGCAGCAGCGGGTGGCGATCGCCCGGGCGCTCGCGATGGACCCCATCTGCATGCTCTTCGACGAGCCCACCTCCGCGCTCGATCCGGAGATGATCAACGAGGTGCTCGACGTCTGGGTGGAGCTCGCCCGGGAAGGGATGACGATGATGGTCGTCACCCACGAGATGGGTTTCGCCCGGAAGGTCGCCCACCGGGTGATCTTCATGGACCAGGGGGCGATCGTCGAGGACGCCACGAAGCAGGAGTTCTTCGGCAGCCCGCGCTCCGACCGGGCGCAGCTCTTCCTCTCGAAGATCCTTCAGCACTAGGCGACCTCACGTGAGGGCCTCCGCTTACCGGTAGACCTCGCGGCGGTGCCCGATGCGGACGACGGCGACGACGCGCACGGCGTCACGAATGTGGTACACGATGCGGTAGTTTCCTTGACGGATGCGGTAAGCTTCTGGGGTTCCGGACAGCTTCACGCTGCCGGGCGGCCGCGGGTCGGCGCAGAGCCCCGCGAGGCGGGAAAGAAGGCGGGCGCGCTCTTTGGCGTCGCCGATCTGTTCCAGGTCGCGCTCGGCGCGCGCAGTGAGCTCAACCCGGTACCGGCTAGAGGAGGCCACGGGCCTTGAAGTCTTCGACGACGGCCTCCAGGGGCCGGGTCGGCGCGTCCCTTTGCTCCTCGATCGCCGCCAGGTCCTCGCGATCCTCTTCTGCCTCTCTCGCGGCGAGGTATTCCACGAAGTCGAGCACCTCGGCCTGCCGCTCCTCGCTCAACTGTTCGACACGGGCCCGGATCTCGTCGGCGGTGTTCATGGATTTCTCCTTGAGGGTCTATCCAGCCAGAGCCACTATCGCCCGCGGCCCTCCCGGAGTCAAGGCGTGGCGTTGTCGCCTGCCGTCGCTGCCCAGTCGAGACTTGGTCAACGGGCGACAGGCGGCGCCGGCGCGAGGAACCGGTCCGGAGGCGGGCGGCAACGCTCAAGGGAGCCGGGTCTTTTCGAGATTTCCGGTGAGCTCCCCTTCAGCGTCGAGGCAGTCGGCACACGTCCGCGGCCCCTGGCCGCCCTCCCCAGTCGTGCCCATCTTCACGGAAGAGCCCCGAGGTCGTAGAGTCGGCGGGTCGGGAGGCAAGCCATGAAGACCATAGGCAAGGTGACTTTGATGGCGGCATTGGCCGCTCTGGTCGCTCTCCCCACCGCGAGCTTCGGTTCGGGCAAGGATGACTTCGAGGACGAGTTGGAGGTGCTGAGGCAGTTCGAGGTGGAGGGGCTGAGAGAGTTCGAGCTGGAGATCGAGGGGTTGGACGGCCCGCTCAGCGAGCTCGCGCCGCGGTTCTTCAACCGGGAGGCGGCTCGGAGGGAGTTCTTCTTCGACGGGGAGCTCGGCCCGGAGGGCCTCGTGTTCGAGCCGGAAATCGCCCCGAGGGTCTTCTTTTTCGAACCCCTCTTCCGGGACTTCGACTTCTTCGACGACGACTGACGCGTCGAAGCGAAGGACCTCTCACCGGCAACCGCCGGCTCCGTGCCCGTCCTTCTCACGTCCCACGCGCGAGGGCTCGTGAGGGGCCTGACTCCCTACCGCATCTGTCCGGCGACGGATTTGAAGCGGCCGCCCGGCGACGGGCCGGCCCGGAAGAGTCGCTCACCGATGACAACAGGGCCGCGGCCGGCGGAGCGCGTCGAATGTCAGCCTTGAACTCCTAGATGACCCCTTTTCAGGCACTCCCTCGGGGATCCTGTCGCACCTCGACGACCAAAGAGGGGCGGCGGTCGGGGCGCAGGAGCTCCCGCTCTTCGCACCGGGGCGGAGGCTCGAACAGAAGACTCCGGGCGCCGCCTGATCCCGCGCGTTCTCTCCGCTCGGGTTTCGAAGCACGCGGCGGCACGGAGGAGGGGCGGCACGAGAGTTGCTCCGGACCCGTCGAGTCGCGGGGGAACGGAAGGAGGCGATATGTCCGTATGCAGGGGTCGATGTTTCCACCGGAACGGCAACTGCGCTGCCGAGAGCTCCAACTTGTACATCTGCACGCTTCCCGAGGGGCACCTCGGACCCCACGTGGCGTGCAGCACCGGTCGCTGTGACCTGGATGTGTGGGAGGGCTCGGGGCACGTGGTGGCGGTGAACCCGCTCGAGAAGCCCCCGGCGAGAGGGGAGAGAGTCGTTCGGGTTCGGTCTTCACGCGGCACCGCCCTGCTCCGAACGCGCCGAGCGCCGCGCCCTGAGGGCTCCCCCCTCGGAAAACGGCCGAGGAGGGTGAGACGCCCCTCGCTCACGGGTCCGACGGCGGCTCCCTCCAGGAGGTGAGCACCTTGCCTGCTCGGCCTCGGCCGTGGCTCGTCGAGAGGCGATGGCCCCGATATGGCGGGGTTGGACGTCTCCGAGTCCCCGGCGGGACGCTTCGATGCCCTGTGCCGATCCGGCGAACTCCCCCGCTCAGGTGGGAATGAGATCCCCCACGCTCTCGACCGGCCTGAGCGTCATGCTGCCGGACCGGGCGTTCTTCGCGGTGGAGGCGGGGACGTAGGCCTGCCGGAAGCCCATCTCCTGCGCTTCCGAGAGCCTCGCTTCCGGGCGGGAGACGCTCCTCACCTCGCCCGCGAGGCCTACCTCTCCGAAGAAGACCGCGTCCTGGGGGAGGGGGCGGTCCCGGAGGGCGGAGATCATGGCGGCCACGATCCCGAGGTCTACCGCGGGCTCGGAGGTCTTCATCCCTCCGGCGACGTTGACGAAGAGGTCGTTCTCCTGGACGGGGAGCCCCAGCCGCTTCTGGAGCAACGCCGCCAGGATCTGCACCCGGTTCCGTTCCACGCCCGCGGTCGTGCGTTGCGGGGCGGCGAAGGCGGCCGGCGAGGCGAGGGCCTGGACCTCGACGAGGAGCGTCCGCGTGCCTTCCAGACAGGGCACGATAGCCGAACCGGGCGCGTCCTTCGGCCGCTCGGAGAGGAAGAGGGCGGAGGCGTTGGCGATGCCCGTGAGGCCCGCCTCCCCCATCTCGAAGACGCCTACCTCGTTCGTGGAGCCGAAGCGGTTCTTGACGGCCCGGAGGAGCCGGTAGGTGTGGCCGCTCCCGCCCTCGAAGTAGCAGACCGTGTCGACCAGGTGCTCGAGCGTCTTGGGACCCCCCAGCGTCCCGTCCCGGGTCACGTGTCCGACGAGGAAGATCGGGACGTTGCGGGTCTTCGCCCACGCGACCAGCCGGCCCGACACCTCCCGCACCTGGCTCACCGTCCCGGGAGCGCTCCCGATCTCAGGGTGGAAAAGCGTCTGGACGCTGTCGATGACGACGGCCGCCGGCGGGGTCCTCTCGAGCACCTCGAGCACCTTCGTGACGTCCGTCTCGGAGAGCACCAGGACCTGATCCGTGCAGCCCCCCAGCCGGTCCGCCCGCATGCGGATCTGCCCCGGCGACTCTTCCCCGGAGACGTAGAGGAGGGGATGCCCCTTGGCCGCGAGCTGGCGGACGAGCTGCAGGAGGAGCGTCGACTTGCCGATCCCGGGCTCCCCGCCGATGAGGACCGCCGACCCGGAGACGATCCCGCCGCCCAGCACGCGGTCGAGCTCGGGGATGCCGGAAGGGGTGCGGATCTCCGTTCCCCCTTCGATCTGCCCGAGCGGGATGGGCTTTCCGGAAGAGACGAGGCCGGTGAAGCGCTTCTCCGCCACCGTCCCCGCCGCGCTCTCCAGCCTCGTCTCGACGAGCGTGTTCCAGCCCCCGCACTCCGGGCAGCGGCCGAGCCACCTCGGGGCCTTGGCCCCGCACGCCTGACACTCGAAGACGCTCTTCGGCTTTGCCACTCCGGTTCCCTTCCGTGAACAGCACTGCCCAGGACGCTCGCTCCTGCGGCGTTACCCCCGAGGATATCCGATTCACGCAACCTTAACCTCTCCTAAAAGCCCTCGTAAGACCGCTCTTCTACAATCTCGCACATCCCCTGGGCATTCTCGGGACAGCGCGTTCGCTACGCGGGCCCGAACGTTCATCCCGCGTTCACCGCCTCGTCATGTTATTGGGAGAAACTGGGGAACCCCGCAACTCAGGCGTTTCCGGGGTCACACCCTGGGGAAGGAGTAGCAGCCCGATGGCTCAGGCGACCGTCCTGATCGTCGAAGACGAACCGGAAGTGGGAGACCTGCTCGAGTACAACCTCGAGCGGCACGGCTTCACGCCTTTACGGGCGGCCGACGGGTTGACCGCCTGCCGGGTGATCGGCAGCGAGCACCCGGACCTGGTCCTCCTGGACCTCATGCTCCCGGACCTCGACGGCCGCGAAATCTGCAGGCTCGTTCGAGCGAACAAGGATCAGCGAGTGTCCGGCACCCCCATCCTCATGCTCACGGCGCTCGCGTCGGCCGAGGACCGGGTCGGCGGCCTCGCCCTGGGCGCCGACGACTACGTGGCCAAGCCCTTTGCTGTCGAGGAGATCGTCCTCCGAGTCAGGAAGCTGATCGACCGGACGCGCGCCGAGAAGGCGTCGGCCGCCCGGGCCGAGGCCGCACTCAAGCGGGAGGCCTTCCTCCTCGACCTGCAGGACATGCTCTTCCACGAGCTGAAGAACCACCTGCTCGTCGTCAGCGGCTTTTCGGGACGGCTGCACGAACACGGGCACCTCCTCGACCCGGAGAAGCGCCGGTCGTACTCCGGTGCCATCCACCGGAGCTCGCGTTATCTCTTCGGGATGGCCGAGGACATGCTGCTCCTGCGGCGAATCGAACGCGGCGACCTGGAACTGCCCGACGACTGCATCTCGCCTCGGGACCTCGTCGCCCCCGTGGCCGAGCTGTTCGCGACGGCGCTGAGCGAGCGTGGGAGCCGGCTGCACCTGGACCTCCCCCCCGGACTTCCGAACCTCCGCGTCAACGCTCCCTCGGCCAAGATCGTCCTTTCGAGCCTCCTCGACAACGCGGTCAAGTACGGGCGCGACGGAGGCACGGTCGAGCTCTCGTGCCGGCCCTCGGACGCACGGAACCTCTCGATCCGGGTAGCCGATGACGGTCTCGGGATCCCCGAAGAGGAGATTCCCCACATCTTCGAGAAGTTCTTCCGCGGCGGCAAAGAGACCCTGCTGAAGAACGGGACCGGTCTCGGCCTCTACTTCGCGAAAACCCTCACGGAAGCGATGGGCGGCTCCATCGGCGTGCGAAGTGTCGTCGGAGAGGGGGCCGAGTTCGAGATTCGCCTCCCTCTGGACGAACTCTGAGCCAAGCGCCGGCGCGAAACCTCCACGGCTCTGTAAAGCGCATATTGCGTTTGCGGACGTTTCCCGGAGTCTTGACCTTCCGGAAGCCCTCGGGCGCGGCAGCATCGCGCCCGTCATCTGCCGGCCCTCGCGGTCGCTGTGCGTCCGCTCGGGAAGTCGTTGATCAAGGCCTACCTCGGGCTGGGGGGACAAGATGAAGGAGGTGGCCGCCGAGTCCGGAGAGCAGATGAGCGATCTCGTGGCCGAAGTCCGGTCCGAGCGGGAGTCGGAGCTCGCAGCCGCCCACCCCAGGCCCCGGCCGGAACGCGTTCCCGATCGGCCGTCGAGCCCTGAAAGCCTGTAATCCCCAGCGCAGGTCATTCCAGTGTAGCGGGACTGACTTTGCGGGCAGGCGTCGGCGGTATTACGGTTTCGTGAATTCTTGCCCAGCCTTGGGGAGTCCGCGGCGAGGGGGTCTTTATCGAAAGCCCGACTGCGTCTCGGCAGCGGGTGCACCCGTAACGAAACCTTCACGACGCGGAAAGCGGCTGCTCACCTCCGGTGCGTAGAATGCGCCTCGGGACAGGCGGAAACCTTTTCCTGAGGAAACTTCATGAGCATTCCCGCCTTGGCGACGGTTCGGGGCGCAGCGCTGAGATGCTCGGCACGCCTCACACACGGCGAGGCGAGGGCGGTCCGGTGCCTCTCTTCGCTCGGGGCCCGCGGTTGGCTGCGGATCTTCTTCGTGGCCGCGAGCCGTCTCGGTGACGGGCCGCTCTGGGTCGCGGTGGCTGCGTCTCTTCTCGGCTTCGGGGGTACCCGGGGCGCGTCCGCCGCGTTCTGGGCGGCACTGGCCGTCGGAATCTCGACTCTGGTGTTCGTGTGCGTGAAGCGCGCGGCGGGAAGACCGCGTCCCTTCGAGACCTGCACGGAAGTCCGTTGTCTGCTCGCGCCGCCGGACCGGTTCTCATTCCCGTCGGGCCACACGATGACGGCCTTTGCGGCCTGGAGCGTCCTCTCCCAAACCGTTCCCGGATCGGGCAGACTCTTCCTTCCGACGGCCATGGTGATCGGCCTCTCCCGGGTATGTCTCGGCGTCCACTACCCGACGGACGTGCTGGCGGGGGCTCTCCTGGGATCCGGAATCGGCTTCGGCGTGCTGCATCTGGCCGCGGGACGCTTTTGATGGATGGCAGTCTAGTACGCAAACCGGGGGATTGGGTCGAGAGCGTACGGCAGTGGCCGAGAACCACGACGGAGAGTTGGAGCTGCTGCACTGGGGCAACTCGGGGAGGATTGGGGCCGCGGGAGGGTCACGGTAACGCCCCAGGCCGCCTGATCGGCAGAAGGGGCTCCGGCTCAGCCCTCCCCTGCCTGACGATTCTCTCCTGACGAATCCCGGAGTGGACCTCCGAGGAGTCCCGCTCGGACTGCCTCCACCGGCGATGCCCGCCGTCACGAACTTCGGCTCCCGCGCTTTCAGACGCTCGGCGATCCTCGCGCCGTAGACGTGGGTGGCGAAGATCACGTCGGGGCCGAGCTCTTCGAAGGCCGAGAGGCTCGGCGACCAGTACGGGCGTGAGAGGAAGGAGAGGACGCCGGGGATGCGGGCCAGGGTTCGGTAGGTCGTGTGGTAGGCTCGAGGGAAGCACCGAATGCAGGCGTAGTAACGCTCCAGTTGTCGCACTCGCTCGCGCCCTGCCGGAGCGGCCAGCATATCGAGGACCCGGACGTCCACCTCCTGGCGGAGCTCGCCGAGGAGCCGCCGTAGAGCCTTCGCGGCCTGATTGTGTCCGGCCCCGTAGCCCGCGGTGAGGACGAGCACTCGCCGCACATGCCCCGGCAAGATCCGGTCGAAGGCTTCCCGCCACGAGTCCAGGGAAGGGCGGCCTCCCCTCTGCCCGGCGCTCATCGGATCGCTCTCTCCGCTATCCGCACGGCGCGTAGAGCGGCATGGAACCGAGAAGCCACGGTCGAACCGGAAACCACGGTGAGTCCGTCCATTTTCAGCACCTCCACGTGCCTCGGCGCCCGCTTCACTCTTTGGCGCGGATGGCTCGAGGGGATCGTAGCAGGGCGATGTTGCGGACCCGTGAACGGCGGATGACGATTTGCGCGCTTCCGCGGCGGTCCCCCTCGCAACCCGTCATCTACCCGGGTTCCGACCCGATGGGCGGCCATGAGTCGGTTTTCGCTCCAAGCCGCAGATCCTCCAGATATCGGAATGCGACACGTTGACTGGGAATCGCCCGGGCATAAGGTGAGTACAGAGGGCAGGTTGCGAGCGCGCGGAAATTCTCTCGCGATCAGATAGCTCTTCGCGAGAGGCGTGTAACAGCCGCTCGCCGAAGAAAGGAGGAGCAAGATGGAACGGTACGAGGAAAGGGAGCCGACCGGGAGCACGACTGCCGAGGGGCCGAGAGTGAGAGCCACGCTGACGGACGGGGTGATCGGGGCGCTTCGAGCCGTCGGCGATATCGAGGCGGAGCTCCTGGGCCTGCTCCGCAACACGGTCTCCGGGACCCTCCGGAGCGCGGGGGCCGTGGCAAGCGAGGGTGTCGGGGTCGTGCAGAACGTGCTTACGGGCGCGGTCCAGGCGACGCAGACGGTTGGAACCGAGGTCGTCGGCGGCGCGAGGAACCTTGCCGCGGACCTCACGGCGGGCGCTGCGGACGTGCTCGTGGGTGTGGTCGGAGGCGTCAGGGATGTGGCAACCGCCGCGGTCTCGCCCGGGGTTGCTCGTCCGAGGCGAACCGCAGAGACCGCCGGGCGTCCCGCAGGGACGCGCTCCGAAGCGGCGCACACCGAACCGACCGAGCCGGTCGTCGCGGCGTCCGAAGTGCCGCCGACGCCCACGCCGGTCCCGGGTGGCGACACGGTCGAGCCCGCCGGCGGGGAGCCCGAGGCGCAGCGAAGAGGGCAGTGGCGTTCGGGGTCGCGGGAGAGCGAGGGGCTGTGAGCTCTCGGGGCAGGGAAGATCGGCCCCGCCGCAACCCGCGCGTCACGGACCCGGCGGCGCTGCGCGCGTCGAGAGGCGGTCAGATGATGGCCGCCACCAATCTTTGAAGGGCGAATTCGGTGATGCCCTTGGCCAGCGTCTCTGCGAGTTTCTCGGCGAGAGCGGATTCGCTCGCGGTGATCGTCTTCGCCTGGCCGATGCGAATCGGGGGTTCGTTTAGGTAGCCGAGCGCCTGGATTTCGCGAAGGATCTCGGCCTGGGTCGCCCGTTCGGGCCGATGGAGGACGAGCACGTTTCCCGTCGTCGGGTTCGCCTCCACCCGGTGCACGCCATCCAACAGTCTAAGTGCGCGCTCGATCCGCCGGGCCACGGCCGGGGAACCTTTCGCCTCACCGACCTTGATGCGGAGATCCGGCCCGACCGGGAGACCCGGATCTTCATCAACCCGGACGGCCCCTTCCTCATCGGCGGGCCGTCGACGCACTCCGGGCTGACGGGGCGCAAGAACGCCGTCGACACCTACGGAGAGTACTCGCGCCACAGCGGCGCGGCCCTCTCGGGCAAGGACCCTTCCCGGATCGACCGGGTCGGGGCCTACGCTGCGCGCTACGCCGCGAAGAACGTCGTCGCCGCGGGCCTCGCGAACCAGTGCGAGGTGCACCTCACCTACTCGATCGGAGCGGCGCGACCGGTCAGCGTCCAGGTCCAGACCTTCGGCACCGGTCGGATCTCCGACGACCGAATCGCCGCCCTCGTCGAGAGGCACTTCGACTTCCGCGTGGGAGGGATCGTCCGCCAGTTCAACCTGCGCCGGCTGCCCACTCTGGTGAAGGGAGGGTTCTACCGGAAGCTCGCCGCCTACGGCCACATGGGGCGGATGGACATCGGCGTGCCGTGGGAGGTGACCGATCGGGCCGAGCTCTTGCGGACGAGCGGCAGCGCATGAAGGGCGGGATCCCGTGGCGCGACGTGGTCGAGACGGTGCTCCGGATCGCGCCCCACCTGGAGATCGCCCACCACATCCCCTCCAGGATCCGGTTCCGGATCCTGCCCGGCGGCCTCGGACTCGCCCGCGACATCGAGGTCGACCGGGCCGCCGCCGCGGTGCCCGGTGTCCGGTCGATCCGGGTGAATCCGTTCGGGCGCTCCGTCGTGATTGAGTATGACCCCTTCCGGATTCCGCCCGACCTGTGGGCGGAGTTGCCAGACCTGAGGCTGAGGCCCGAGCGCAGGGACGCCCTCACGCGGCGGCTCGACGCGCTCGGTTCCGGACTGGCGGGCAGTGAGCGGGCGGAGGCGGGGGCCCGCAGCCGCTCAGGAGGTTCTTCTCCCTCCCGCGCCCGGCGAGCGGCCGGGCTCTGACTCTTCGAACGCCTCTCCTCCGTCGTCCCGATGTCAGGCAGCCAAACAGCCTCTTCCGGCGGCAGGGCAGGGTCCCACGCCGGTACACGCCTTCCTGGAGCCGGAGGTGCAGTCCGCCTCCCGGGCCGGGGTGACAGTCCGCGAGATCCTCCCCGTTCCCGGACGGCGGCACCTCGGAGAGGAGCGCTTCAGTAAGCCCCGCCGTCTCCGTCTTGCCTTCACGTTCTCTCCTGCAGTTCGTCCAAGCGTCTTCGCCTTTTCCCACGAACAGGGGCCGTGGGCCCCGCTTTGGAAGGCTTCCGAAGAGCTTAGGGGCCGTTACGAAATAAAGGGCGCAAAAGTTTTGTTTTCGCGGTATCCTGCGCTCCATGGACGAGGACGCGCTGAAGCGGCGATTTGACCTGCTCAGCCCGGCGCTGGACGAGCGGGCTCGCCGCCTGTTTGCTGCC
>JACRCS010000675.1 GCA_016218905.1 Deltaproteobacteria bacterium | reverse complement strand
GGCACGAGACCTTCTGCCCACGCTCCTGGGCCGGGAGCCCGACCCCAGCCGGCGCGGCGAGTGGTTCCACGACGAGGTGCACCTCGAGCCGGCGGGACACGAGGCCTACGGAGCCGTGATCGGCTCGGTCTTGGCCACCGCCCTTTCCGGCAGGTAGGTCCCTCCGGAAAGTGCCTTTTCGGATGGAGTTGTTAGCGGTTAGTCCTTAGGAGAGGGCTTATGGATACGGCCACTTCCCGATCCCCGGAGTACAGGCTCGCGCGCTCACTCGGCCGGGCCGCGGAGAGCCGGTTCTTTGCCTACGCCGCGCTCGTGCTGCTGCAGTCGAAGGTGATGTGGGGGATCTGGCGATATCGGGATCTCGCGCCCGGGGATACGTCCTACTACTACATGGACGTCTTCCGGTGGCTCAGTGAAGGCAAGGCCAACGTCGCGTGGTCGCCCTTCTACACGCTCTTCCTTGCCGCTCTCCACAAACTGCTCGGCGGACCCTTCTGGGTGGTGACGGTCGCTCAGGTACTGGTCGCCCTGGGCGCGTCGATCCTCGTACTCGCGACCTTGCGACGACTGGTTCCGAAACACGTCGCCTGGCTCCTCGCCGCTTGGTGGGTACTCTTGCCCATCAACTTCGATACGGCCTACAGCGTGCACCTCTTCGGCGCCCTCTTTCCCCTCGCGCTCTTCGCCGTCGCCGCGCGCTGGAACAACGTCTACGGCAGGGGAGCCGTCTTCGGGGGGCTCCTCCTGACGGCCGTGCTGGTGCGCACCGAGTACGGAGCGCTCCTCGCCGGCTGGATTCTCGTCGCGGCGGCCTACGAGGTCTACGCCCACCGACGCGAGGCGCGTCTCCGGGGCGCCACCTACCTCTTTGCCTACGGGGTGCCCTGTCTCGCCGCGCTCCTCGTCATCGGGCTCTTCTGGACCCGTGCCCGGCCGGCAGGCTACTCCGAGTTCCTGAAAGAGGTCCGCGCGAAGCACATCGGGAACGTTTGCCAGATCTACGCGTACAACCGGATGCAGCAGGGGGATAGGAGGATCGCCGATCCCTGGTTGGAGTGCGAGACCCTGATGGAGCGCGACTTCGGAAGAGCCGACGTCACGTTCGCCGAAGCCTTCCGCCTCAATCCTCCGGCGATCCTCGGCCATCTCTGGTGGAATACGAAGCTCATCCCGAGCGGCACACAGTTGGCGCTCTTCGACTACTTCGCAGGCGGTCCCAATCCCGACTACATGCGGGCGAAGGCGTCCCACCTCGTATGGCTGCCCTTTTCGCTCGTGCTGGGCCTCGGGTGCTTGGGCGTCGTCCGCTGCTTCGTCCTGCCGCTCTTCGGCAAGGGGCCCCCGATCCAGAACGGCTTCGCGTGGCTCTTCCTGTTCAGCGCGGCCTTGCTCGTCGTCGTCGTGATGGTCACTCAGCGGCCGCGCCCTTCCTACATGTTTCCTTACACGCTGTTCCTCATGGCGCTGACCGGCCTCGGCCTGCAGCGCTGCTTCGAGCTCACGGGCCTGGACGGGCTCCTCGAGCGCGCAACGCCCGTGATCGCCCTCTCTCTCCTGCTCCTCTATCCTCCGCACTACCACGCGGAGTACGTGAACTACTACGGCTACACCGGACAGCCTCTGCGGGCCAGTTACGAACGGGTAGCCCCCTACATCCCGGAGAAGTCTCGGAAGGCGCCTCTCGTGATCGTGACCCCGATGGGAGACGAGAGCCTGTGCAACTACCTGGGCGCCGGCTCGGGTCAGGCGGTACAGTATAGCCGGATCGCCGGACCGTTCTTCCAGTCGGAGCTCGAGGCGCTCAACGTGAACTGGATCTATCTGGACAGCAGCGTGGCCTCGCTACCGCTCCGCTACGTCCCGAGCAGTTGGAAGATCGTATCTGAAGGCGCGACTCACGACGAGCGGTGGGTCTTGCTAGGAAGAGCAGGAAAGGCAGGTTGAGGAAGAGCAGGTTGAGGTTGAGCAGGAAGAGCAGGAAAGGCAGGTTGAGGGAAGAGCAGGTTGAGGTTGAGGAAGAGCAGGTTGAGGTTGAGGAAGAGCAGGTTGAGGTTGAGGAAGAGTGGGTTGAGGTTGAGCAGGAAGAGCAGGTTGAGGTTGAGCAGGTTGGGGAATAGCCCTTCTTAACCTTAACCTTAACCTAAACCTGGGTTCATAGATGAACATCGAAAAAGACAAGACTAGAAAGAACACGATCCGAGCCTACATGGACAGGATGGCTCCTCAGCTCGACGGCTGGCGGGCCAGGAACCGCTATTACTACGGGGAACACGAGACCTTCATGCGTTTCCTGGTTAAACCGGGGTTGCGCGTCTTGGACCTCGGATGCGGAGCCGGTCACCTGCTCGCGGCTCTGAAGCCTGCCCACGGAGTCGGAGTCGATCTGAGCGAAAGGAATGTCGCCTCCGCTCGCGAGCGCTACCCCGCGCTGAGGTTCGTCTGCGGTGACGTCGAGGACGAGGAGGTCATTCGCAACCTGGAGGGTCCCTTCGACGTCCTCATTCTCTCCGACATCATCGGTTTTCTGACGGACTGCCAGAACACGCTGGAGACGCTGCACCAGCTCTGCACGGCCGACACCCGCGTCATCATCAGCTACTTCTCCTGGCTCTGGGAGCCGCCCTTGCGCATGGCCGAGAAGCTGGGCCTGAAGATGCCGCAGGTCGAGATGAACTGGATGTCGAGCGAAGACATCTTCAACTTGCTGAAAATGGCCGACTTCGAGCCCATCAAGGCCGATTGGCGCATCCTGCTGCCGAAGTACATGTGGGGAGTGGGACCCTTCTTGAACAAGTACCTGGCGCCGCTCCCTGTAATCAGGCGGCTCTGCCTGAGGAACTACGCCATTGCCCGTTCGATGAGGAACGTGACGAGGGAGAAGCTCTCGACGACCGTGGTGGTTCCGTGTAGGAACGAGCAGGGCAACATCGAAGCGGCCGTCCAGCGCACGCCTCTCTTCTGCGAAGACTTGGAGATCCTCTTCGTGGAAGGGAACAGCCGGGACGATACCTATTCCGCGATTCAGCGAGTGATCGCCAAGTACCCGGACCGGGACATCAAGGTCCTGGTCCAGGACGGCGTCGGCAAGGGCGATGCGGTTCGGAAGGGTTTCGCGCACGCACGAGGCCAAGTGTTGATGATCCTCGACGGCGACCTGACCATGCCGCCCGAGGATCTGCCCAAGTTCTACGAGGCGATCGTCTCCGGAAAAGGGGAGTTCGTCAACGGGTCGAGGCTCGTCTATCCCATGGAAGGTCAGGCCATGCGGTTTCTGAACTTCTGGGCCAACCGGGTCTTCGCCGTGCTCTTTACGTGGCTGCTGAATCAAAGGTACACGGATACGCTCTGCGGCACGAAAGTGCTGAGGAGGGACGCCTACCGGCGAATCGAGGCGAACCGTTCCTACTTCGGCGATTTCGATCCCTTCGGCGACTTCGACCTGATCTTCGGCGCGGCCAAGCTGCACCTGAAGACCGCGGAGGTCCCCATCCGGTATGCGAGCCGCGAGTACGGGGAGACCCAGATCTCCCGCTTTCGCCACGGATGGCTCCTCTTGAAGATGGTGGTCTTCGCTTTCCGGAAGCTGAAGGCGTTCTCGTGGAGGGACCACGAAGCGGGTGGGGGGGCCGCCAGAACTCGCCCGGCGGTCGAGTCATGACCTTCTCGGGGCTTGGCAAACCACGGGCGCACAGGTCCGGCGGTTGCGGCCGGAACGGAGGACGGCGATGTACGTTCTGGGCCTGAGCAGCTACGCGCACGAGGCGTCCTGCACCCTCCTCAAAGACGGCGAGGTGCGCGGGATCTACGAGGAGGAGCGGTTCAACCGCGAGAAGCATACCTGGCGGTTTCCCCGGCTCGCCATCCGGGAGGCACTCCGGCGCGAAGGGATCGGGCTCGCCGAGGTCGACCACGTCACCTTCTTCTGGCGCCCGCTGAGGGAAGTGTACGAGAACGCCTGGCACGTGGTGCGGCACCTCCCCGAGAGCCTCAACCTCTTCCGCGCCCCGTCAGGCTCCGAGGAGTTGAGCTTCGGGAGTCGGATCCTGTCGAAAGTCCGGATCGGACAGCGACTTCGGGAGTCCTTCGACCTCCCGGCCGCCCCGCCGGTGAGCTTCGTCGAGCACCACCTCGCCCACGCCGCGAGCGCCTTCTACGTCTCTCCCTTCGAAGAGGCCGCCATCCTGACCCTCGACGGGCGGGGCGAGTCGACGAGCACCATGTTCTCGCGGGGCCGCGGCACCCGCATCGAGAAGCTCCGGGAGATCAAGGTGCCGCACTCGGTCGGGCACCTCTACGCCGCCGTCACCCACCACCTCGGCTTCCGCCCGTTCTTCGACGAGTGGAAGGTCATGGGGATGTCCGCCTACGGCCAGCGCACGTACGTGAAGGCCTTCGAGGACGTGATCCGGCGGACGGAAGAGGGTGCCTACCGGCTCAACCTCGACTACTTCGGCTTCCATACCCACGGCCGCAGCCGGTGGCTGAGCGAGAAGTTCAGTGAGGTCTTCGGCCCTCCGAGGCTCCCGGGGAGCGACTACGACCAGCGCCACTTCGATCTGGCGCTCGCGCTCCAAGCAGCGGTGGAGGAGGTGGGCGTGCACCTCGCCGAGAGCCTGCGCCGGCTCACCGGCAGCGACCGCCTCTGCCTCGCGGGCGGGGTGGTCCTCAACTGCTTGATGAACAAGCGCATCCTCGAGCGGGCGGGTTTCAGGGATACGTTCATCCAGCCGATTGCAAACGACGCCGGAACGTCCCTGGGAAGCGCGCTCTATCACCATCATCAGGTATTGGGCCGGCCACGCGGTCCGTTGTGCGGCTTCGAATCGGTCTACTTCGGGCCGGAGTATACGGACGAGGAGATCGAAGCGGTTCTTATGCAGAAGAACTTACGATATCATCGCAGCCAGAAGATTGCGGCCGAGACGGCGGCCCTGATCGCGGAAGGGAAGATCGTGGGCTGGTTCCAGGGCAGGATGGAAGCGGGTCCTCGCGCCCTTGGGAATCGGAGCATCACGGTCGACCCTACGGACGGCCGAATGAAGGAGTGCCTCAACGAGAGAGTGAAGAAGAGGGAGTTCTTTCGCCCCTTCGCTCCTTCGGTGCTGGAAGAGAGGGTCGAGGAGTACTTCCGGATGCCGGGGGGCGTGAAGTCTCCTCACATGATCCTCGTGGGCGACGTGCGGGAGGAGAAGAGGAGCGTTATCCCCGCGGTCACCCACGCTGACGGTACGGCCCGGGTCCATACCGTCAGCCGGGCCACGAACGAGAAGTACTGGGAGCTGATCTCCGAGTTCGAGACGGTCGACATCGAGCAGCTCAAGGCGGAGGCGGCCGCCCCTTCCACCGCGAGCTGACGCCCGTCGGCTGAGCGGCCTCGCCCTCGGAGCACTACTTGAGGGCGAGGATCCGCCGCATCGGGACCGCGAGCTCCACCTGACCGTGATCGCGTACCTCCTTCTCGAGGTACGCGATCGCTGCGTCCAGGCGCCCCTGGCTCGTCGCGGGCAGGTACAGCGAGGAGATCATCAGCTCGGCGTCGGCTCGCGAGTGGATGGTGATGCGGTACCGCTCGCGCCCGTCCTCGTACTTCCTCATCCCGTGGCTGCGCAGGGTCGCTGCGAAGTCAGTGAACTCGAGCGGCCCGGGGAACCGCGGCAGCGACCGCAGGCGTGAGGCGACGTTCGCACCGACCAGGAGGTCGCGGGGGGACACGGGCCGTACGGTCGGTGCGATGAACGCCAGCATCCCGCCGGGACGCAGTACGCGCGCGACCTCCTCGAGCAGGGTCGACGTGGGGTGGATGACGACCATCCCCATGCTCGACACGACGGCGTCGAGGCTCGCATCGGCGAACGGCAGCCGGAGCGCGTCACCGCGCACCCAGGGTCCGGGGCTTCGCCTCTGAGCGAGGTCCAGCTCGGCGGCGGAGATGTCGACCCCCACGACCAGCCGTCCCGCACGCTCCAGCTCCCTGGTCATCGCGCCGGCGCCGCAGGCCACGTCGAGCACGGTCGTCGCCCGTGCCGAGACGGCGCGCGCGAGCCAGCGGTACGGCGTGTGGTGCCCGTTGAGGGCCCGGCTCAGGACCTGCTCCATCGCACCGGGGCGCTCCGCATGGAAGCCCTCGAGGTAGGAGTCCCAGTCGATCCTGAATCGCCGCGCCACGCCTTCATCCTGTCCCAGCGGACAACGCCGCGTCGATCCCGGTGGAGATGTCGTCGCCGATCGTACGGATGATGCGTCCCGCCCTGACCTGCCGGCGGGCGACCGCAGAGACGAGCCGGCTCATGCCGGGAAGGGCTTCCTCGGGGTCGTCGATGATGTGCGGAGCGTGGGCGTGCAGGGGGTTGGAGCCGTCCGGCCAGGGGGTGTTGAGCCGCTCCCACGTGGCCAGCCACGCCTCCGAGATCTCGGCCGTCGACGGGACACCGAAGAAGTGGCCGACAGGCGCGTGGTGACGCAGCGCGACGATGGCGGAGTCCTGGTAGATGAGCGCGAGCCGTACGCGCGCGTCCAGGTCACGCCGCTCCTCCAGTGATCCTTGTACCGCCCAGCGGCACGGCGTCGGGCAGGTCGTCCCGACGTCCGGCCGCTCCCCCGCGTTCACCGTCTGGTGGTTCATCGCGCAGACCGCCAGGGCGTTGCCGAGACGCGAGTGGAACTTGTCCAGGTACGCCGTGTAGCCGACGACGTCTCCGTCGCACGCGTTGAGCGACCTCCTCGCAGTGGCCCTCGCCGACGACGAGTGGACGCACTCCACGCTGGCGGTCCCCCACCTCTCGCCGACGGACGTCCGCATGAGGAGCGGGTCCCCGCCATGCCCCAGGCGCGTCTCCCAGGCGAGCTGCGGGAGGTACTCGCCGATGAGGTGCGCGGTGACCACGACCTGGAGCGGCTCGTGGCGACGCGCGCGCAGCTCGAGGACCTCCAGCATCAGCTCGTACAGCCCCACGAGCGACGAGAGCGCCCCCCGCTGGGGGTCGCGGGGCTCGACGGGGAAGGATGCCTGCTCCAGGGACCGGGCCCAGCCTGCCGAGAACTCGGACCCGATCTGTCCGAAGTCCTCGGCATCCAGGTCCAGGATCCGCTTCGCGGCGGTGGCCAGCCGCTCGGCGTGCTGAAGGTGGGGGTCGTCGCCACGCCGCTCGTGCAGGACGGCGACCACGGCGTCGTACCAGTGCCCGCGCAACAGCGCGGCGAGCGACGCGTCCACCTCAGACGCTGACGAACAGGTGCTCTGCCACGGTGTCGGGCAGGACCGTACGTCCCGCGCTGGTGGCGACCTCGACCCCCCGAGGGGTCGCGGTTGCGGTCACCTCGACCCCGGGAGCCACACCGAGCCCGAGCACCTTGCCGAGGTCCGGCTCCTGCTGCAGGTGCTCACCGATGCGCTGGATCGTCACGGCGACACCCTCGGCGGTGGCCACCTCGGTGAGCGGCCGGTTGCCGGCGCGGAACGCGTGGAGCGCCCTGGCGCCCTCGTCACCCGTCGTCGGGATCGGGTTCCCGTACGGGGACGTCTGCGGATCGCCGAGCAACGAGACGAGACGCTCCTCGACCGCTGGAGAGACGACATGCTCCCACCGGCAGGCCTCGTCGTGGACGAGTGCGATGTCGAGGCCGATCACATCGAGCAGCAGCCGTTCGACGAGCCGGTGCTTCCTCATCACGGCGACCGCCTGGGCATGCCCTTCCGGGCTGAGCTGGATGAGCCGCTCGTCGTCGACCGTGAGGAGGCCGTCGCGCTCCATCCGCGCGACCGTCTGCGAGACCGTCGGTCCGGTCTGGTGCAGTCGTTCGACGATCCTGGCCCGACGAGGGCTGATGCCCTCCTCGAGCAGCTCGTAGATGGTGCGGAGGTACATCTCCGTCGTGTCGATCAGCTGGCTCATCCGGTCACCTCCTGGACGAAGCCTACTGGCCCACGCTTGCCTCTCGACCCCCGACCGGAGTTGTCCTCGATCCCCTATGAGGACAGGGTGATTCCCATGAGCCGCACGGTGTCCGTCCCCCCGGAACGCCTCGAGCGCTGGGTCGACACGTTCCAGACCCGGCATGGCGAGGGC
>JACRCS010000061.1 GCA_016218905.1 Deltaproteobacteria bacterium | reverse complement strand
CCCACCCCAGACTGCGATGCCATTGATGGCGTTCCCGGTGGCGACGAGACCGGAGGCGGAAGCGATCGTGATGCCGGGTTCCTGCGCGAGGACGTAGCCTCCGTTGTCCGTCGCCGTCAGCCCGCTCAGCATCGCCGTGGCGCCGCTCTTGAGGTAGAGCCCGGTCCCTGCGTTGTTCGCGAGGGTCGTGTTCGAGATCGTCGGGCTGGCACCAGCCCCAGTCACTTCGATTGCGGTCCCTGAAGACTGCGACACCGTGACGTGGTCGATCGTCGGAGAGGAGCTCACGACATAGATACAGGTCGTAGGGTTCGCGTAACCGGCCCAGCTCACGGTCGCGAAAGCGAGGCGACTCGTGGGAAGGGCTTTGTTCGAGAAGTAGATGTGCCGCCACGACCCGCGCGTGGGGCTCGCGGCACTGGAAGTGAAGGTGATCGGGTTCCCGACGGTTCCGACGGCCTGGAGTCCGCCGGGAGAGTCCCAACCCACATTGAGCCCCTGGTACGGAGAGAACTTCACCGTCACGCCCGGCTCGATCGTCAGGACGGGGTTCGCTGTTCCCTGGACTGTGACGTCCCCAGTCACGACATAAGGGCTCCCCGCCAGTGTCCAGGTCGTAGAGGTCGAGATGGTTCCGCTCACGAACGTGTCAGAAGAGGCTCGGAAAGACGGAACGAGCATCAATCCGACGGAGAGAGCAAGGCGGAGGATTTTCACGACTGGCCCCTCTCTTCACTCACGGCCGCAATCACGCGCGGTTCCAGACAGAAGACTCCTGGCGCGGTGGGACCGAGGTCGCTCGCCCAGTTGACAGCGAACGTTCTGCGCGCGGTCAATGGGCCTCCCAGGTCGATCACGGCGTCGACGCCAGCGGGATGGCCTGGATACTGACCGATCCTCCGGACCCCTTCGTACACGAGGACGTGGGCGGGTTGCCTCCGGAAGACCTGCGCAGTAGGCCCCGTGACGCCGACGGCCAGGGACGCGGATGAGCCAGCCACTTGCCAGCATCCGTTCTCGCCCGTTCGGGTGCCGTTCCGGACGAGGACCGTGGCGGCCGGGCTGTAATCCTCTACGGTCGTCAGGCCCTCGTGGTGGTGCCCGTGTCCAGGGCGGGTCGTGATGCGCGACGTCCCCTTGCGGGAGATCGCGTGGTCGAGGAAGCGAACGTCGCGATTCCCCGTCGCGATGACCGAGTTCTCGGGCAGGGGCCAGCAGGCGATGCTGACGACGAAGTGCGGGAGCTCGGAAACGAGAACCGTCCCCGTTTCGTCCCGGCCGTTCCAATGGTCCAGGACCCTGCCAGCCGGCCGGGGCCCGCGATTGACGATCGTCTTCAGGACGGGACCGACGGTCTTGCCGGTGGCGGGATCGAGAGCCGCCTGGCCCGCCTGGAGATGAACGCGAGACGCCTTCGGAAGCTCGTAGACCAGGGCCGCGTCCGCGCGGCTGTAGTAGGCCGGGGGCACCTCGTACATGTCGACGTTCTGGTTTGCCGGGAAGTAGAGGCTCCTGGTCTTCCCGGTCTTCAGGTCGAGGCGGAACGAATACGCCTCGTCCGGAACGACGTTTCCCGAGTCGTCGCGCCCATCCCAGGTGAGCGCGACAGGACCCTTGGCGACCGTCTTGTCGGAGGCAAGCGTTCGGACCACGAAGCCGTCGCGATCCAGGACCTCGGCTCTCAGACGGCCGCCCGTAGTCAGGGCCGCGGTGATCTGGATCTTCTCGCCGAGGCTCGGGAGGAAGGAGGCGGGAGTCACCTTGACCTGCGTAATGTGGTTGACCGGGCGGCCTGCTCCCTCAACGGCGCCTGCGGGCGCGGTCAGGAGAAGGGACAGGGCGAGAGGGCGGAGTTTCCGAAGTCCCAAGAGGACCTCCTTCTTTCCAGGGGTGATTTCGTCTGTCTGCGTTCGAGCCTGTACTGCGTGGTGGTGTCGATCGTGTCGATCAGGCATGCGCAAGTCGTCCGTCCCCGGTTCCACTTCGGGCGGACGACGTCTTTCGGGCTTCAGTTCGGCCGCCGAGGAAGCGACGGTTTCGAGTCGCGTATGCCGGTGGCCACGATGATCTCGCGCATGGCGCCCGGTGAGAGGTTGACGAACTCCGGAATATTCGCAGCCCGTTCGGACTCGACCCAGCCTTCGAGCTGAACCGGAATCGAGTCCTGGCCCGTCGCGTCGATATGAGCCAGCCAGAGCTGCGTGAAGGGGCCGGTCGCTTTCGAGGCGTAGACGAGCCATCGGCCATTCGGCGAGAAGCTGTGCCACGAGTTCATGCGGCCCGGGGCATTGCATCGAAGACGTCGGGGAGCTCCCCCTTCCGCCGGGATGATGTAGAGAGAGCTGTCGGGTCGATTGAGCATCATGCTGGATGCCTGGCAGAAGACGATCCAGCGGCCATCCGGGGAGTAGCGGGCGAAGAAGTTGCTCTGGCCGTTGGCGGACGCTCCCGGAATCCGCTCCGGCGCGCCTCCCAGCCCGCGGTTGAAGGGCATCCGGTAGAGGTCGAAGCAGATCTTCCGGCTACCGTCAATGAAGTCGGGAGCCGTGGCCGAAATTACGTCCGGGTCGATGGCGCTTCCGTTTCGCGGGATCTCGGGGACGCGGGCACGGGCGAAGAGGAGCCATCGGCCATCGGGGCTGAAGGCCGGATTCGTCTGCACGAAGTCGGGAGAGTCGGCTCCGGAGAGCGAGTGGAAGCTCTTGCTGGAACGTTCGTAGGAGACGAGGATTCCCCGGGTAGGGAAGAAGAGCTGGGAACAGTACGGATCGGGCAGAAACTTCAGGAAGAGAGTCTCCTTGACCGTACTGACCAGGTAGCGACCGTCGGGCGAGATCGTCGAGAGAAAGCCGAGCGTGCGCTCTCCGTCGTAGGGCCGGAAGTCGTTCCAGGTCACCAGATCGGAACGGCCGATCTGGACGGTCGGAGCCACGGGAACGACGGCATAGGTTCCCTTGTCGGAGCCGAAATCGATGTCCATGGCGAGGGTTCGGCCGTCGGCCGAGGAGGAATGGCAATTCGCGCAGGTCTGCATTCCCGTGAGGACCGTTCTGGGCGGATCGGCCGAGGAGACGTCGCCGAGCTTCCAGCGGATCTGCGACTTGTGGTCCATTGCGAAGGCTACGGGGAGCGGGACCTCCCGAAAGAGAATTGGAGCTCCGACGGGATCAGGCGCGGTCTGGAAGGAGACCGACGCTTCCGGCTCGGAGGAATCCGCGGCGGCGGGATCGATCCTTCGAACGAGAAAGCGCGCCGTTCGGCCGATGGAGGCTGCCTTGATTCGCTGCCACGCCTCCGCCGCCGGTCGCCACTCCCTCTTCTCACAGACCTGGATGACTCTCTGAGCTTCACCTTGGATCTCGATCGTGACGCGCCAGCGAGAAGCGCCCTCGGCGTCCTCCCAGCGGAAGGCCGGTGGGGCGAAATCGAGGGGAAAGATTGCTCCGTCCCGGGGGGCGGTCACGGTGATGGAGGCAGGACCAGGGGATCCGATCGTCGGCGAAGACGCAACCGCGAGGACAGCTGTCGCCAGGAGTATCCACGGCAGCCCTCGTTGTGATGTCATCACGATTCCTCGCCTTTGCGGAGATTGAAAAGTGGCGGAGTAGGATCGGTATTCTATACATGAAGACGCCCAGGCGGAGTGTCTTTGATCAGCGCGGAGAGGATCTCAATTGAACAGGGGTTCGATCTCACGTCCCGTGGTGAACGGCGGGAACTACAGATTGGCATGGTGCCGGCGCTTCAGCCCGCAGGGAAACTGGAAGAGGATCGCGGCTTTCGGCGCCGGTCTGTTCCTCGCGGTCAGCCCCTTCACGGCGCGTTCGGGCAGCCCGGATGTCGTGTCGTCCGGGGTCTCGTTGGCCGACGCCAGCGTTTCGGCGAGTGGCCGGCAGCTCGACGTCGGGTCGGAGCAGTCCCTTGTTCTGACCTCGATCCTGCCGCTTCCGGCGCGAGAGACCCTGGTGCTGAAGGACGCCGACGGCCGGATTGCCCGGACGCTGGTCGACGCTCAGCGTTCGCCGGGAACGTACCGGGATTCCTGGGATGGAGCGGGCGACGACGGAAAGCGCCTCCGGGATGGCCAGTACCGCTGGGTAGCCACCTTCGAGGATGGCGAGCACGCGCGGACGATCGACTGGAGTGCGGAGAAGGACGGCGACGCCGAAGTGAAGTCGCACCCGGAGTACCCTAAGTGGGATCCCTTCGACAGCGTGCCGCTGAAGTTCACTCACAGCTTCGACAGGCCGGGCGAAATCGTGCTGGTCTTCTCGAGAGAGACCTACTACGTCCACCTGACGTGTGAGGCGCCGAAGTTCTTCTGCAGGTTCCTCGACGGTTTCCGTCCCGCCGGGGAGTTCACATACGAGTGGGCCGGGGTCGATGACACCGGAACCTATCGGGACGACATGAGGGGGATCTTCGTGATCTCTCATCACGAAGAGCTCTCCAGGAACGGTGTCGTCGTGCATGGCGGGCGGCCAGCGGTGACGACTGTCCGGGTCCAGCCGGCCCTGTATCGGCCGGGGCTGGGCTCTCAGAACATGACCTTCGCCCTCCGGACCTATCGTGGCGAGCGCGTTTCCGCGGTCGTGACGTTCACGAACGTGGAGTCACACTCGGTTCTCCGGACCATCCGGGTTGGAGACGCTGCTCCCGGCACGGTGACAGTGGCGTGGGACGGCCGCGGCGAAAACGGTTCTCTCGTGGCTCCAGGCAGTTACCTGATCGCCGTCGTGGCGACGGACTCACTCGGCCAGAGTTCAAGGGGCGAAATCCTCGCGAGGGTTGAGTACTGAAACGGGGGACGAGGCCTCCCTGCTCGCGGAGATAGCACGTGCACCTCACGGTCGTGCCGCTGAAGGGCTTGGGAACGGAACTCGCGAACGCGCTTCCGCACGCCCCTTCGCTCCTCTGTCCCGCCCCACGCTACTATCCGCGTCGGCCGGAGCGGAGGATTGATGCGATCTCGGTATCTTGCAGCGCTGGCGGTTCTCGGATGCAGCATTGTGTTCTACGAGACCCTGCTGACGCGTCTCTTCTCGACCACGCTCTGGTACCACTTCGGGTTCCTGGCGATCTCGCTTGCCCTGCTCGGGATATCCGCCAGCGGATTGCAGGTCTTTCTGCGGCCGGCGTTGATCGCGGACGATGGATTCGACCGCCGTCTCGCCCGTTCCGCGGCAGGTTTCGCGATCACTTCCGTCCTCGCCGTCAGCTTTCACCTGAGCGCCTCCTTCGTTGGCATCGCCTTCGGGACGGTGACGTTTTTCACCCTGCTCGTCCTCCACGTCACCATTCTGGCCGTTCCGTTCTACTTTGGTGGACTGGCTGTCTCGATGCTGCTGTCGAAGTTCCACGCCAGCATCTCGAAGCTCTACTTCGTCGACCTCGCGGGCTCCGGGCTCGGCGCCGCTCTGCTCGTCGTCTGTCTCCAGTTCTACTCGGGTCCGGCGCTCGTCTTCCTGGTCGGTGCCCTGGCCGCGATCGCGGCGGCCCTGTTCGCCGGCCGATCCCGGGCTCTCTACTCCGGGAGCCTCGCGACCTTCTTCGCGACGCTCTTCCTGGGCAACGACAGCTGGGGTACGCTCCGGATCAGGTACGTCAAGTCGACCAAAAGCTCCCAGGTCCAGGACATGGAGCGCCCGCCCGCTTTCGAGAAGTGGACGCCGGTGGCACGCACGACCGCTTTCGGGCCGGGTATCAGCAGGGAGACGAAGGGCCTTGCCTACTGGATCTACAACGATGCCGCAGCCCCAACGCCGGTGTTCGGGTTCGAGCGCGGGGAGGAAGGTCTCCGCCAGCTCACGCAGGCTCCACCGAAGGCGTTCCTCGAGGTCGCCGCGGGGGGCAGGGTTCTCATCATCGGCGCGGGTGGCGGTCGCGACATCTGGACGGCCTTGCTCAAAGGAGCAACCCAGGTCGACGCCATCGAGCTGAGCCCGGCGACCGTGCAGTTCATGCGTGGGCCGCTGGCGGAGTTCTCCGGCTACATCTACAAGCACCCGCGCGTGACGGCACGAGTGGGAGAAGGCCGCAGCTTCATCGAGCATGCGACCTCCACATACCGGGTCATCGAGCTGGGCATGGTCGATTCCTGGATCGGCAACGCGGCGGGGGCCTTCCTGTTCAACGAGAACCACCTCTATACCGAGGAGGCCTTCCGCTCCTACCTGCGCAAGCTGGATCCGGACGGAGTCCTCGTCGTGTCGCGGTACTTCTCGTACGACGAGGCGCTACGTGTCACCAGCACGATGATCTCGGCGATGGAGAAGGAAGGAATCCGGGATCCCGCGAATCAGATCTTCGTCGTTCGTCAAGCGCAGAACCCGCTGACCGGTACGGTGTTCGGCTTTCGGGAACGTCCCGGTCCGGATGTCGTTCGCGCGATCGGAGCCAAGGTCGAAGAGTCGGACGGTGCGGTCATCTGGCGTCCCGATCTCGATCGGCCTCCGTCGAGCACGCTTCCGCAGGACCGGATGTTCCACATGATCCTCCGACCGGACCTTTTTGGGCTCACCCGGACCGAGGTCCTCGCCGGGTACTCGCGCGACGTCACTCCGACGACCGACGACCGTCCGTTCTTCTTCTTCACCCAGCGCTCCTTGTTCTCCACCGACGCCACGATGCACCCGGCGCGGCGTTGGGCGCTTCCCTTCGTCTCGGTCGTCGTCGTGATCCTTACACTGCTCTCCCTGGCGACGATGGTCTTCCCGCTGCTAACGAAGGTCGCAAGGTCGGACCTGAGCT
>JACRCS010000654.1 GCA_016218905.1 Deltaproteobacteria bacterium | reverse complement strand
GTTGTTGGGGGTGCTGGCGGCCACGATGAGTGTGCCTGCGCCGATGGTGGTCGAGGCCGCCGTGGCCGCGCTGATCACCAGGGTGTGGTTGCCGGTGGCCAGGGTCGAGGCTTCCACGTCGCTCGAGGTCAGGCCGGTTCCACCCGCGGCCGAGAGCACCGCGTTGTTGTTGTTACTGCCGTCGAGAAGTTTCTTCGTGCCGTACTGGGTATTGTCCGAGATTCGGGTAATGGTCTCGATGGCGTTTTGGATCTCGGCTTGGTTCGCGGCCAGCATGTTGGTGTCGTTGGTGGCGGAGTTGGCCGAATCCAGCGCCAGGGAGCGCATCTTGTCGAGGAGGGAGTGCACCTTGTCCAGCGCGCCCTCGGCGGTCTGGATCATGGAGATTCCCTTCTCGGAGTTCTTGACCGCGGCCTTTAGGCCCGCGACCTGCGCTCTCATCTGCTCGGACACCACCAGGCCGCTCGGGTCGTCGGCTGCCTTGTTGATGCGCAGGCCGCTGGAGAGCTTCTCCATCGTGCTGCTCATCGAACGGTCGGTCTTGTTGAGGTTCTTCCAGGCGTTGAGGGACGTAATGTTCTGATTGATCATGAGAGACATGGGAGTTCCTCCGTGAAAGTTGGGGCTTGGGTGCCCCAGGTTCGAAATTCCGGCGTCCTTGCCGTGTACCGCGTTTGCAGGTGCGGTGCCCCGGGGAGCTGTCGGGCCTCTCCCATGGCCTTGGACTGCTTCGTTCTGCTACGTGTCGGTCCACCTCCCTTCATGAATGCGACAACTCTCTGGTCTTCGTATCGACCGAGTCCTGGGCAACTTGAGCGGTGGCCGAAGATTTTTCCGCCGCCTCGATGCGTGCCGAAATCGCGGGGTGCCCCGGTGCTCGACTCAGCGCTTCCCGGTAGGCCGCCAGAGCGGCCGGCACGGCGCCTCGGGCGTCCAGCGAGTCTCCAATTACCAGGAGCGCGGCGGCGGCGTTCGCAGGGTCTGCAGCGGCCGCGGCTTCCGCGAACTCGGCCGCCTCTTCGAAGCGTCGGTTCCTTAGAAGGAGCCCCGCCATGAGCAGCAGCGACGGCCCCTGCGCGGCCCCTCCGGCAGCGGCGCGCTGGAGCACGTCAAAGGCCTCGGAGTCCCGCCCGAGCTCGGTGAGCACTTCTCCGAGCCCCAGGAGGAGGTCTGCGGTGTCCGACAAGGACGAAAGCCCCCGCCTGAGCACTGCCTCGGCGTCGGCCAGGCGACCCTCGGCCCGCAACGCCGAAGCCGCCGCCAGGATTGCCGCCGCCGACGTCGGCGGGTCCGGTGTGGTGCGGCCCTGCGCGTATGTCTTCGCTGCTTCGAAGCGGGCGGCCAGCTCTCGTGCGGCGTCGAAGTTGCGGCGGCTGCGGTTGCGAAGCCCTGCCAGGGTTCCCTCCGATACCTGGGGTGCGCCGGCGCGGTCCTCGAGCGACCTCTGGCAGCGGGCCCAGAGGGCTTGCTCGAGGCCTTTCCCAGTGTAGGCCAGGGGTGGCTCGACCCCCAGGCACTGGCACAGAGCCGCCATCTTGGGCGTGTTGCTCTCAAACGCAACGAAGGGCGTCCCGAGGAAGGCGGCCGCGATCGAGTGGTGGAAGCGCCCCGATACGAGCAGGCCCGCGCCGGCCAACGTATCGAGCCACTGCGCCTCTGACGCCGCGACAACCAGCTCCCAGCCGGGAACGCCTTCGCGGCGCAGTGCTTCCACGAAGGCCTGATCGTCCTTGGCCGGCCGCGCCCTGGCCCCCACGAGCACCTGGACCTTGAACCCTGCAGCGGCCGCCTTGCCGATGAAGCGCGCCAGTGCCCGAACTCCCTCGTCTCGCCACGCCACAGACCCCCCGACGACCAGAGCCCTCGGGTCTCGCGGCGGCCGGCGCGGATAGCGCTCCTCCAGATAGAGGGGCAGGCAGTCGAAGCTCAGCGTCGGCTGGACGCCGAGCGTGCGCGCCCGTGCCTCGCTCAGCGGTTCCCGAACGGCAATGAAATCCAGGGATCGGTAGACCTTTGCGTAGAGAGCCTCGGCCACGGGGTCCGGCCGGCCAGGCTCTTCGGACGGGTAACAGGAGTGGTTGACGATCTGGATGCTCTTGTCCAGGAAACGCTTGGCAGCGTAAGCGAGATAGAGCAGCGCCACCGCCGGGCCGCCTTTGCCGTGCAGCGTTCCCTCGCCGTTGACGAAGGCAAGGTCGGCCTCCTGAAGGAGGCGAAAGGGCCCGCGGTTGGCCGCGGCAAATCGTTGGAAGTGTGCCGGGTCATCGAAGCGGTCCAGCGACGCAGGAATCTCTCGGAGCTCATAGATCTCGTCAATGGGAAGGGACGACACAGTGAATCCGGCCTGCTCCAGGCCACTTCGAAGGGCCGAGCTGGTCAGGGTGCAGCCCCAGTGGTACCACGCAGAGGTGTCGTTGACGAGAACGGCCTTCGGTCCACCCCCCGTGCAGCGCCGCTCGATGGCCCCATGCGCTGTCGGGCGACCACCGCCCGCAGGCTCTTCGTTCCCCAGTGCCGCCCGTTGGGCCAGTTCGGTGCGCACGCGTTCGACGACGTCGTCCCACTGGCCGGGCTCCCGTTGACGAAAGAGGCGCACGCTCTCGTACCAGTGGCTTGTGTCCCCTTTGAGGAGCCATCGCCAGTCGGGCGGGCGGGGGAGCAGAACCCAGACCGGGACCCCTAACGCCCCTGCCATGTGGACGGTTGAGTTGTCGATGGAGATCACGAGGTCCAAGCAGGAAATCTGGGCGGCAAAGCCCTCCAGGTCGGTCAGGGGATCCGCGTCCTCCCAGTCGTGTACCACAATGCCCAACTCGCGCTTCGCCGCGGCGAGTTCCTCCGCCGTGCTTCCATACTGCAGATTGACGAAGTGGACGTTCGGCGTGGCGAGCAGCGGTGCCCAGTCGGAAAGGGCGATGGTGCGACGTCGCCGCGTGTCGGCTCGTGCGCCTCCGCGCCAGGAAACCCCGACCTTGACGCCGGGTCCCAGACTGCTCAGACGGGTCTTCCAGAGGTTCACCCGTTCCGGATCGGGAACGAGAAACGATGCGCGCGTCGGGAAATCGACAGCGTCGTTTCGAAACTGTGCGGGCAGGCTGGCGAGGGAGACGTGGTAATCAGCGGTCTCCGGGTCGAGCAGCCAGGCGGGGCTCTCGGAGCGCTGGGCACCGCAGACTCTCACCCCTGGGAAAGATCGTGCGAAGAGGGGAGCCAGCCGGCGGTCGCACTCCAGGATGACCCGGGCCCCGCGCACGGTCAGGTCCGGCACGCACGAGGCGAACATGATCTCGTCGCCGACCCCCTGCTCGGCGAGCACCAGGACGGTCTTTCCCTCCAATGGCTGCCCGTGCCAGCGCGGCTGCGGGAAGCACCTCTGCTCCCGGTCCTTGGAAGCGAAGCCCCACTCGTACTCGACCCAGCCTTCCCGGAAGCGCTCGGCGGCGAGGAGGGCAAGGCTGCGATTCCAATGTGCTTCCGGGTGTTCTGGCCGAAGGGCCAGTGCTCTCTCCCAACAGCCAAGAGCCTCCTCGAACCGATCCGTTGCGGTCAGCGCGGAGCCGAGGTTGGTGTGGGCCTCGACGTAGGACGGCCGGAGGGCAAGGGCTCGGCGCAGGTGCGTGATGCCCTCGGCGAACCGCCCCACCCGGGTGAGCGCGGTGCCCAGGTTGTAGTGGGCCTCCGGAAAGTCGGGCCGTAGCGAGAGGGCTTTGTGCAGGTGAGGGATTGCCTCGTCGGGCCGCTCCGTTTCGATCAGCAGATTGCCCAGATTGCTGTGGGCCTCGGCGAGGCTTGGTCGCCGCTCGACGGCTTGTTGGTAGGCCTTCAGCGCCTCGTCGGTTCTCCCGAGCCGTTGCAGGACGCCGCCCAGGTTGTTGAGCGCGTCCGAGTTGCCTGGCCGGATCTCCAGGGACGCGCCCAGGTGTTGTGAGGCCTCCTCGAAGGCACCGGCTTGGGCGCACAGGGAGCCGAGCAGAGCCCGGACGCCTGCGTCTCTCGGATGTTTGGCCAGCGCGGCCTCCAGAATGCTTCGGGCCCCCTGCAGGTCGCCCGCCCGATGCCGCCGCGCGGCGCGCGCCAGCACGTCTCGTCCGTTGCTCATCGGGTCGGAATCCTCATTTCGCATGCGATCCAATGCTGAGGGGGCGTCTTTCCACCACGAGGCGGGTGACGCGCTTCTCCGCGCCCCCTCGAAAGCGGAGAGTTGCGGCGTGACGCCGCGCACCGCGACGGCAGGGTAGTGACGTTTGAACCGAGCGGGACCAATGGACGGGACGTCGAAACAAGCAGTGCTGGAAGGGGGCCGAAACGAGTACCTTATCCAGGAGCGGAGATCTTCCCTTCCGGCAGGCGGAGCCCGCCGGATTTTGACGCGGTACCCGCCCCTTCTCGAGGAGGACGCCATGGCACAGACCCCGACGCGGCTCCGACCGACCTGTGGGAACCGGATCGGCACGACGGCTTTCTTTCGCAATCGACCGCTGCTTGACGCCCTCTGGGCGGAGTTGTCGACCCTCTCCGCGAATCCGATCCGCGTGCTCTTTCACGCCTGCTCCATCGGCAGCGAGGCATACTCCCTTGCCATCTATGCGTGCCTCGCGGCCCGGTCGAGCCGATCCAAGAACCTCCAAATCTGTGCCACAGACATCGAGAGGAGCTTCCTGGCGTTCGGCCGCAACGGGGTCTTCCCAGAGGCGAGCATCGCCCACCTGAGCGCGGAGGAGCGGAGTTTCTTCGAGCCCGTGGAGGGAGACACGAACCGTGTCAGGGTGAACAAACGGTTGCGCGATTGCGTCTCGTTTCTCGAGCCTTCGTCCTTTTCCGGGTTCTCGTCGAAAACGACTTTCGCCGTCGTCTTCATGATGAACGCCCTCATCTATGCTGATCGGGAGATTCAAGCGCAGACGATTGACAGAATTACCGCATATAATACTGGGTATCTTATCGTCACAGGATTTCACATGGATACCATCAAAGAGGACCTCCGGAGGAACTCCTACCGTGCCGTCCTCAGAGACATAGAGCCGATCCATGAGGCCTGGAGCGACCGACGCGTCGTAACTGGGGGGAATGAGCTGGTGCCCGGCGTCATCTTCCATCGCTGGTCTCTTGATCCCTTCAAAGAGATCGAGGACTTCGAGTACAAGTACTGTTCCATCTTCAAAAAGGAGTGACCCCATGCTTCAAGGGCCCCCGGTTTCGGGGGCCCTTGCCCAATGTACTGCTCAACCCTTGAGAAGCTGCAAGATGTTGTTCGGGATCTGATTGGCCTGGGCGAGCATCGCAGTGCCG
>JACRCS010000653.1 GCA_016218905.1 Deltaproteobacteria bacterium | reverse complement strand
TGGGCGGTCGTTCACGAGCCGGGGAGGGGCTACCGCCGCGTCGTGCCCTCCCCGCTGCCGCGGCGCATCGTCGAAGAGGACGCGATCCGGTCGCTCCTGCGGGGCGGCTTCTGCGTGATCGCGGTGGGGGGCGGCGGGATCCCCGTCGTGGACGAGGGCGGGGGGCGGGTCGCGGGCGTCGACGCCGTCATCGATAAGGACTACGCTTCGGCCCTGCTCGCGGCGGACCTCCGGGCGGACCTGTTCGTCGTCTCGACGGGCGTCGAGAGGGTCTGCGTCAACTTCGGAAGACCCGACGAGACAGGGCTCGACCTCCTCACCGCTTCGGAGGCGAGGCGTCACATGGACGCGGGACAGTTCGCGGCCGGGAGCATGCGGCCGAAGATCCAGGCGGCCCTGAACTTCCTCGAGGCGGGCGGCGAAGAGGCGATCATCACGAGCCCCGAGAACCTGCACGCGGCGATTCTCGGCCGGGCCGGCACCCACCTCGTCTCCGACTCTTCCGGCGCACTCCTCCTTCCGAGGCGGCAATGGCGATCTACCTGAAAGACGCGACTTACCTGGATTGGAAGACCCACGCGCTCCGGCGGACTCACATCCTCGTGGGCGCGGGGGAGGACGGCTGGGTTGGTCTCCTGGACGAGCTCCCCTTCGACCTGAGCTCGCCGGAGGACATCGTCCTCGACTGTCGCGGGAAAATCGTCACGCGGTCCTTTGCCTGCGGGCACCACCACGTCTACTCCGCCCTGGCACGGGGCATGCCCCCGCCGGCCAAGGTCCCCGGGAACTTCCACGAGGTGCTCCAGTACGTCTGGTGGCGTCTCGACAAGCTCCTCGACCGCGAGATGATCGAGGCGAGCGCGCTCGCCACGGCCGTCGCGTGCGCGAAGAACGGCGTCACCTTCGTCGTCGACCACCACGCCTCGCCCAACGCCGTCGAGGGTTCCCTCGAGACCATCGCCGAGGCCTTCGACCGGGTGGGCGTCTCCCATCTCCTCTGTTACGAGCTGACGGACCGGGACGGCGACGGCCCGAAGGAGAAGGGGCTCGCGGAGACGGAGGCCTACCTCCGGGGCGGCCGCCAGGGCCACGTGGGGCTCCACGCCTCCTTCACGGTGGGGGACGACCTGCTCCGGCGCGCCGTGTCGCTCGCGGAGAAGTACGGGACCGGCATTCACGTCCACGTGGCCGAGGACCCCATCGACCAGGAGGAGTGCCTCAAACACCACGGGACTCGCGTGGTGCAGCGTTTCTCGGAGGCCGGCGTGCTGGGGCGCAAGGGCACTCTCCTCTCCCACTGCATCCATTTGGACGAAGACGAGCGGCGGATCGTCGCCGAGTCGCCGGCATATGTCGCCCAGAACACCGACAGCAACCTCAACAACAACGTGGGCGACTTCACCTCCCGCGGCTTGGGCTCGAGGATCGTCCTCGGGACCGACGGCATGCACAGCGACCTGCTGCGGAGCGCCAAGTCCGCCTTCCTCGTGGGCCAGCGGGCCGAGGGGATCGACTTCCCCGGGATCTACCGGCGCTTCCGGAGGGTCCACGAGTTCGTGCGGAAGAGCGGCTTTGCGGGCGACGGCGAGAACAACCTGGTCGTCCTCGACTACGACTCGCCGACGGACGTGACCCAGGAGAACTTCCTCGGCCACTTCGTTTACGGGCTCGAGTCCCGGCACGTGGAGAGCGTCATCTCCGGCGGGGAGCTGATCGTCCGGGACCGCCGGCCGACGAAGGTGAACGAGGAGGAAGTGCTCTCGTTCGCTCGGGAGATGGGGCGGAAACTCTGGGCGAAGATGAGGTAGGGGCGGCGTCGGATGATCCCTCCGGAGCGGCGTCGCAACGGCCCCAGGACGGGGTTGTGCCGCGGGCGCCACGGACGGCGCGAGAGCGGCGAGCAACATAGGATTCAATAGGTGGCTGCGCCGCCGCTCCGGAGGGACCACCCGACGCCCCAGGAAGTGGTGAAGGTGAGGCCATGACCCCTCTCTTCATCCGGAACGCCAAGCTCGTGACGCCGGCGGGCGTCGTAGGCGGGGACCTCCTTGCCTCCGAGGGGCGGATCGTCGCCCTGGGAGCCGGGCTGGAGAAGACTCACGGCGCGAGGACGATCGACGCTACGGGGTGCTACGTGCTCCCAGGCGGCGTCGACCCGCACGTGCACATGGAGCTCGCCACCCCCGCCGGCCCATCGCGCGACGACTTCGAGTCGGGATCGATGGCGGCGCTCGCCGGGGGCACGACGACGATGCTCGACTTCGTGACGCCGGAGCGGGGGCAGGGGCTGCTGGACGCGCTGCGGCTCCGGAAGGAGGCCGCGGGGAAGTCGCTCTGCGACTACGGCCTCCACATGAGCGTCACCCGCTGGAGCGATGAAATCCCCGGCGAGATGCGGCGGTGCGTCGTCGAGGAGGGCATCGGCTCCTTCAAGCTCTACCTGGCGTACAAGGCGGCGATCGGCCTCGAGGACGCCGAGCTCCTCTCGGTCATGGACGCGGCGGCGCGGCTCGGCGCTCTAGTCACCCTCCACTGCGAGCACGGCGACGCCGTCTCGTACCTCCCGCGAAAGCTCCTCTCGGAGGGGAAGACGGCGCCGAGGTTCCACGCGGCCTCGCGGCCTCCGGAGGTGGAGGGGGAGGCGGTCGGCCGAGCGCTCCTCTTCGCGCGGCTGACGGGCTGCGGGGTCTACGTCGTGCACGTCTCCACCGAGGACGCCCTCTCCCGGATCCGGGAGGCGAGATGCTCCGGCGAGCCGGTGGCGGCCGAGACCTGCCCGCACTACCTCCTCCTCGACGACGCCGAGTACGACCGGCCGGGCTTCGAGGGCGCGGCGTACGTGATGAGCCCGCCCCTTCGGCCGGCCTCGCACCGCGAGGCGCTCTGGGAAGCACTGCGGGACGGGCTCGTCGACACCGTCGGGACGGACCACTGCCCGTTCGACCTGAGGGGGCAGAAGGACCTCGGGCGCGACGACTTCACCCGGATTCCCAACGGGGTCGGCGGCATCGAGGAGCGGCTGAAGCTCCTCTATACGTACGGCGTCGCCGAGGGGCGCCTCACGCTCCCGCAGTTTGCCGACCTCACCGCGACCGCCCCGGCGCGGCTCTTCGGCCTCCATCCGAAGAAGGGGGTCCTGGCGGTCGGGTCCGACGCGGACCTCGTCGTCTGGGACCCGGAGCCGGAGGGCGTGATCTCCGCGAGCACCCAGCGGCAGCGGTGCGACACGAGCATCTACGAAGGGTTCCGGACCCGAGGCGAGCCGAGGGTCGTCATCCTCCGCGGCCGGGTCGCCTTCGAGGAGGGGCGCCCGGTGCTCGAGACCGGGCACGGCGAGTATCTGTATCGGAGTACCGGGCGTGCCGGCCCTCAAGGTCCGGGCGACCGACTCCTGATTACTGATCACTGATCACTGATTACCGATCACTGAGGACTGATCTTCATGGGTGACGTGATGCGGCCGATTCCTTTCGGGGAGCTGGTGCGCCGGATGGCCGGAGAGTACCGCAAGGAGGGATCCGTCTTCGCGATCCCGGCGGCGCGCTTTTTCCGGAAAGAGAACGGGCGGGTCCTCGAGATCTTCGGCGAGAGCTGCGACACCCGCGTCGGTCCGGCGGCCGGACCCCACACCCAGCTCGCCCAGAACATTCTCACCGCTTACCTGGCGGGCGGCCGGTTCTTCGAGCTGAAGACGGTCCAGAAGCTCGACACGCTCGAGGTCTCGAAGCCGTGCATCGATGCCGAGGACGAGTGCTACAACTGCGAGTGGTCCACCGAGCTCACGCTGGAGAAGGCCTACGACGAGTACCTGAAGGCGTGGGTCCTTCTCCACGTCCTCGAAGAGCTCTTCGAGCTCCGCGCGACGCCCGGCCGCTCGTTCCTCTTCAACATGAGCGTCGGCTACGACCTGGAGGGCATCCGTACGCCCCGCATGGACGCCTACCTCCGGAAGATGCTCGACTCCTCCGAGGAGCCCGCCTTCCGGGAGTACCTGGCGGCCGTGGAGCGCCTCGCCTCTGACCCGAGCTTCCTCGCCGGGACGGACCTGGAAGGGCGCCGGGAGGCGCTCCGGGGCCTCAGCGCTCGGATCTCACCCCGGCTCTCCCCCTCGGTGACCCTCTCCACCATGCACGGCTGCCCGCCCGCCGAGATCGAGGCGATCTGCCGCTACCTGCTCACCGAGAAGAGCGCGCACACGTTCGTGAAGCTCAACCCGACGCTCCTCGGCTACGAGCGCGTGCGGGAGATCCTCGACGGCCTCGGCTTCGGTTACGTGGCCCTGTCCCGGGAGTCCTTCGCGAAGGACCTCCAGCACCCGGACGCGCTCGCCATGCTCCGCAGACTCCGGGAGACGGCGCGGGAGGCGGGGCGGCAGTTCGGCGTGAAGCTGACGAACACGCTCGGGTCGCTCAACACCAAGGGCTGGCTCCCGGACCGGGAGATGTACCTCTCGGGGCGCGCGCTCTTTCCCCTCTCGATCAACCTGGCGGCGGAGCTCAGCCGGGAGTTCCGGGGCGAGCTCCCGATCTCCTATTCGGGGGGCGCGGCGCAGTGGAACGTGGAGCGAATCCTCGAGACCGGCATCCGGCCGGTCACCGTGGCCACCGACCTCCTGAAGCCCGGGGGGTATCTCCGGCTTGCGGAGCTCGCGAGGCTCGGGGAGGACGCGCCCGGGTGGGACCGGACGAAGATCGACGTGGAACGGTTGGACAGCCTCGCGGAGGAGTCGCTCGGGCGGCTGGAGGGAGCGCGGAAGGGGCGGCGGCCCCAGGGCGGCGCGTCGCTCCCCCGAAAGCTCCCCCTCCTCGACTGCTACGCCGCGCCGTGCTCCGCCGCGTGCCCCATCGGGCAGGACGTCCCCGAGTACGTGCGCCTCGTCGGCGAGGGCCGCTACGACGAGGCCCTGCAGGTCGTCTGCACCAAGAACGCCCTGCCGAACATCACCGGCTACATCTGCGATCATGCGTGCATGTCCCACTGCACCCGGATCGACTACGACGACCCGGTCGAGATCCGGGAGCTGAAGCGGATCGCCGCCGAAAAGGGCGCTCGCCGGCTCCCGGCCGACTCGGCGGCGCACCGGACCGGCGCGAGAGTGGCGGTCGTCGGCGCCGGGCCGACCGGCCTCGCCGCCGCGTACTTCCTCGCCCGCGCGGGGCTCCGTCCGACCGTGCTCGAGAAGCGGGCTTCCGCCGGGGGCGTCGTCCGCCACGTCATCCCGGACTTTCGGATCCCGCCGGAGGCGATCGAACGGGACGTCCGCTTCGTGGAAGGCCACGGCGTGGAGGTCCGGTTCAACGAGCCGGCGGCGTTCGACCTCGAGCGCCTGAAGGAAGAAGGATTCCGTTACGTCATCCTCGCCGTCGGTGCCGAGGTCGGAAACCCCCTCGGTCTCTCGGAGGGCGGCGACAGGGTGGTGCGGGCGCTCGAGTTCCTGGAGCGCCTCCGGAGCGGGCCCGGCGAGGTCCGCCTCGGACGGCGGGTCGCGGTGGTGGGGGGCGGCAACACGGCGATGGACAGCGCGCGCGCGGCGCTCCGGGTTCGCGGAGTCGAGCGCGTGACGGTCGTCTATCGGAGGACCCTCGACGAGATGCCGGCCGCCCGCGAGGAGTACGAGGCGTGTCGCCGGGAGGGAGTCGCCTTTGCCTTCCTGACCGCGCCCGAGAGCTTCGGCGCCGACGGGACCCTCGTCTGTCGGAAGATGGCCCTCGGAGAGCCGGACGCGAGCGGGCGGCGAAGCCCCATGGCGACCGAGGAGAGCGAAAGTCTCGCCGCCGATACGGTGCTGGCGGCCGTCGGAGAGCACGCCGACCCGGAGCTCCTGGCCGCCGCCGGGCTCACGCCCGACGCGGACCCGGAGACGGGGGAGACCGTGCGGGAGGGCGTCTTCCTGGTGGGCGACGCGCGGAGCGGCCCCTCGACCGTCGTCCGCTGCATCGCGGACGCGAGGAGGGTCACCGAGGCGATCTGCCGCCGCGAGTTCCCCGACCGGCCGGGCTGGCGCAGGGAGTCCTACGAAGGCCCGGAGTTCGACCTCACGGTCCGGCGGCGGGCGGTCGCCGCGAGGAAGGGCGTCCTCCGGGAGGCGCGGAGCACGGCGGCTGCCGGCGAGAACGGAGCCTTCGCCGCGAAGGAGGCCGAGCGCTGCCTCGAGTGCAACGCCGTCTGCGAGAAGTGCGTCGACGTCTGCCCCAACCGGGCGAACCTAGCCGTGGCCGTGGGCGGGCGCTACCAGATCCTCCACCAGGACGCGCTCTGCAACGAGTGCGGCAACTGCGCCCGCTTCTGCCCGTACACCGTGGACGGCAGGCCCTACCGGGACAAGCTGACCCTCTTCAGCCTCGAGGAAGACTTCGCCGAGAGCACGAATGATGGGTTCCTGGTGCAGGGTCCCGACGTGCGGCTCCGGCGGGAGGGGCAGGTCCACCGGCTGCGGCTGGAAGGCGGCCGGCTGTCTTCCGCGCGGGAGAGCGAGCTCCCGAAGACCGGCGTCCTTGCCGGAATTCGCGAGGTCATTGAGACGGTGTGCCGGGAGTATCCGTACCTGCTGGGCGGAGTCGACAGATAGAGAACCCAAAGAAAGAGGACGACGAACACATGGACAAGGTCAGCATTCAGGAGCGGATCCGGGCGTTCGCCAGACGGGATACCCGGGACATGTACGGGAAGGACTTCCTGCTCACCTGGGACAAGGCCCAGGACGAGCTCCTCGGCGTGCTCGAGCTCGCCGAGATCCTGCGGGCGATGCGGGAGTCGAACCTATCGGCGCGGCTCTTCGACAGCGGGCTCGGGATCTCGATCTTCCGAGACCAGTCCACCCGCACGCGCTTCAGCTTCGCCTCCGCCTGCAACCTCCTCGGGCTCGAGGTGCAGGACTTCGACGAGTCTACCTCCCAGGTCGCTCACGGGGAGACGGTGCGGGAGACCGCCAACATGATCTCCTTCATGGCGGACGTGATCGGGATCCGCGACGACATGTACATCGGCAAGGGCCACGCGTACATGCTCGAGGTGGCGCAGGCGGTGCACCAGGGCTACGCGGAGGGCGTCCTGGAGCAGCGGCCGACGCTCGTGAACCTCCAGTGCGACCTCGACCACCCTACCCAGTCCATGGCCGACCTGGCGCACCTCGCCGACCGCTTCGGCGGCGTAGAGAATCTCAAAGGCAAGAAGATTGCAATGTCGTGGGCGTATTCGCCCTCCTACGGCAAGCCCCTCTCCGTCCCGCAGGGGGTCGTGGGGCTGATGACGCGCTTCGGGATGGAAGTCGTCCTCGCCCATCCCGAGGGGTACGAGATCATGCCCGAGGTCGAAGCGGTCGCCCGAAAGCAGGCGGTGCGGTACGGAGGCAGCTTCAGCCGTACGAACAGCATGCGCGACGCGTTCCGGGACGCCGACATCGTGTACCCGAAGTCGTGGGCTCCGTTCGCGGCCATGGAGAAGCGGACTGACCTCTTCGGCGAGGGCGACAGGGCCGGGATCAAGGCGCTCGAGAAGGAGCTCCTGGCCGAGAACGCCCGCCACAAGGAGTGGGAGTGCACGGAAGAGCTGATGAAGACCACGGCGGACGGAAACGCCCTCTACCTGCACTGCCTGCCCGCCGACATCACGGGGGTGAGCTGCGAGAGGGGAGAGGTCCAGGCGTCGGTCTTCGACGCGTACCGCAAGTCCCTCTACAAGGAGGCCTCCTACAAGCCCTACGTGATCGCGGCGATGATCTTCCTCGCGAAGGCCAAGAGCGCCGCCGAGAAGCTCGCCGAGCTGCTGGAGACGGGCACCCGGCGGGGTTGCTGAACCGGAGGTCCGCCTCGTTCCGATGCCGTAGTCTCACGAGCTGTGCTATGATCCGCGCCCGCGCGCTCGAGCGGGAAGGCGGACGCGACGTTTTTGTCCGGCCAGGAACACGTCTGTCGTTTCTCCGCCCTGGGAGGTGAGTTGATGCCGTCTGAGGTGGCCGCGGGCACCTATCGCCCCGCCCGCAGGTTCGCGTTCGACTGGATCGACGTCGGCTGCCGCGTGGCCTTGCCGGCGGCGGCGATGCTGCTCGCGCTCCTCATCGGCGCCGGCGTGCTGCTGCTCCTGAAGGCCAACCCCTTCACTGCCTACGCCGCCATGGTGAGCGGGGTCTTCGGGAGCGTCTACGGTTTCACCCAGTCGCTGGTCAAGGCGACGCCCCTCCTTCTCGTGGGCCTCGGCATCTGCATCGCCTTCCGGGCGAGCGTGATCAACATCGGGGGAGAGGGGCAGATCATCGCCGGCGCCCTCATGGCCACGTGGTTCTCCCTCGCCTTCGACACGTGGCCGGGCTGGCTGCTCTTGCCGTCCACGATGGTCATGGGTTTCCTCGCCGGCGCGGCGTGGGGCTTCATCCCGGGTTTCCTCAAGGTCCGCCTGAACGTCAACGAGATCCTCAGCACGGTGATGATGAACGCCGTCGGGATCCAGTTGATGACCTACCTCCTGCAGGGGCCGCTCATCGATCCGGCGGGCGTGCGCGCGGGCACCTTCCTGCCCCAGTCCCAGCGGCTCCCGGAGCAGGTCTGGCTGCCCCGCCTGGTGCCCCAGACGCTCCTCCACGCGGGGGCGATCATCGCGGTGCTGCTGGCGGTGGCGGTGTACGTCTTCCTCTGGCGCACGACGATCGGATACCGCATCCGGGCCGTCGGGCTCAATTCGGACGCCTCCCGCTACGCGGGCATCAACGTGCCGGTCTACCAGGCCCTCTCGCTCACGCTCGCCGGCGGGTTCGCGGGCCTCGCCGGAGTGGTGGAGGTGATCGGCGTCCAGCACCGGCTCCTCGAAGGCGTCACCAGCGGCTACGGGTTCTCGGGGATCGTGGCGGCCCTCTTCGGAGGCCTCCATCCTCTGGGCCTCGTCCCTGCCTCGTGGCTCTTCGGAAGCCTGCTCGTCGGGGCGGACAAGATGCAGCGGGCGGTCCAGGTTCCCTCTGCCCTGATCGACACGGTGCTCGGGCTCGTCGTGATGTTCGTCGTCGGCTCCGCCCTCCTCTCGCGCCGCTGGGCGGCGCGACGGGCGATGAGCGCCGCGCGGGCCGAGGGCGAACGATGAGCG
>JACRCS010000652.1 GCA_016218905.1 Deltaproteobacteria bacterium | reverse complement strand
GTACTGCTCGAGCAGGCCGCGCCGGAGCAGGAGGGTCCCCGTGCTCGTGACGTCGCCGTTCAGATGCTTGGCCAGGCGCACGCTCGCGCTTCCGCTGGCGTCGCTGTCGAGGGAGAGCTCCCACCGTTCGACGGCGGTCACGGTGGGGTCGTCCTCCACGTCTTGCGGGTGCCCGCCGCAAGCGGCGAGCGAGAACGCCAGGGTGAGCGCGAAGGCCGAGCGCAGTGCGGTGAAACGGCGAGAGGTCACCCCTCGGTCGGCCATCGAGCGTCTCCCGTGCAGAAGAGTCCCTCCCCGTACTCTACCACGGCGCGGCCGCGGCGCTATTGGCTCTCAGGCGGCGGGGTTTTTCAGGTACGACCGGATCAGCTCGGCAAGAGCGCGGATGAATGCCGGCCGGGTGTTGAGGGAGGGGGTCCTTCGGAGCTCCCGGAGGCCCAGCGTGTGCGCGAGTTCGCGGTACTCGACGTCGATCTCGTGGAGGGTTTCGATGTGGTCGGAGACGAAGCTCAGCGGAACCACGAGCACCTCGGAGACTCCGTCGGAGGCGAGCTGGCGCAGCGCCTCGGGGACCGAGGGCTCCAGCCACCGGACGGGACCGGTGCGGCTCTGGAAGGCGAGCGTCCAGGCGCGCCCCGGGAGGCGCTCGGCGACGGCCGCGGCCGTCGCCCGCACGTGCTCCAGGTACGGGTCTCCCTCCTCGATCAGCCGGACGGGAAGGCTGTGGGCGCTGAAGAGGATCGTCGCCCGCGGCAGGCTTGCGAGGCCCTCTTCTACCGCCTCCGCCAGCGCGTCGACGTACGGTGGGAAGTCCTGCCAGGAGCGGATCGTCTCCGTGGGCAAGTCGGCCAGCCCCTCCGCCCGGAGCGCCCCGACGAGGTCCGCGAGGCTCGAGCCGGTGGTGGCGCGGCTGAACTGAGGGTAGAGGGGGAGGAGCAGGAGTCGCTCCGGCCGGGCGTCCCGGAGGGCGCGGGCGGCCTCGGCGGCAGACGGGTGCCAGTAGCGCATGGCCACGTGGACCGAGCACTCCGGTCCCAGCTCGGCCGACAGCGCCCGCGCCTGGGCCTCCGTGATCTCCCGGAGCGGACTCTTCCCGCCGATCTGCCGGTACTTTTGGATGACGGTGGGGGTCCGCCGGGACGCGATCCAGCGGGCCAGGGGGCGCTGGAGGAGACCGGAGAGGGGGAATCGGAGGATCTCCGGATCGGAGAAGAGGTTCAGGAGGAAGGGCTTTACCGCCTCCAGGCTGTCGGGCCCGCCCAGGTTGAGGAGGAGGACGGCCGTCTTCACGGCGCCTCGGCCGCGGCTTCGGGACCGCCCTCGGCGAGCCACAGGCGGATACCGCCGCTCCGGAAGGGGTGCCGCTCCCGAGGCCGGAGCCCGGCGGTCCGCTCCAGGTCCGGGCGGCCCACTACGGCCGCCCAGCGCCAGCGGGCGAAGGGGCCGCGAAGGGCGCTGCCGAGGCTCCGATACGCGGGCTCCGCGCCCTTTAGCCGCAGGCCCCACGGTGGATTCGTCATGACGAGCCCTCCCTCTGCGGGCGGTTCGAGCTCCTCGATCTCGGCGAGCGCGATCTGGAACTCCTCGGCGAGCCCGGCCTCCTTCGCGGCGGCGGCCGCGAGCCGGAGGGCCCGCGGATCGCCATCCGAGGCGAAGACGGGAGCGGGCAGGTGCGCCCGGATTCGGCCCTCCGCCTCCGCGCGCACTCTTCGCCAGGACGCCGGATCGAAGGAGGGGAAGGCCTCGAAGGCGAAGCCGCGGAGCCATCCCGCCGGGATTCCCAGGGAGAACCGGGCCGCCTCGATGGCGAGAGTGCCGGAGCCGCAGAGGGGGTCGAGAAACGCCTCGTCTCCCCGCCAGCGGGCGCGTTCGAGGAGCGCGGCCGCGACGTTCTCCCGCAGGGGCGCGGGCGCGGCGTCTCTCCGGTAGCCCCGCCGGTGGAGGTGCTCGCCCGAGGTGTCGAGGCTGACCGTGACCCGCTCGCCTTCGAGGCGGAGGTAGAGGGTCAGCGAACCCTGCCCCTCGGCGTCTCCCCCGACCGCTCCGGCCGAGGCGGCGAGGGCGTCCCGGGCGGCCTCCGCTACCTTGCCGGTGTGGTAGAGGCGCGTCCGGTGCTTCGCGACCCGGAAGGAGAGCCGCGGCCGCGGCGGTAGCCAGCGCGACCACGGGACGGCCGCGAGACCCGCCCGGAGGGCCGGGAAGGTTTCGGCCGAGAACTCGGCAATCCGCAGGAGGATTCGGCTCGCCACCCGGCAGTGGAGATTCGCGCGGAAGAGATCGCTCCAGCTCCCGCGGAGCTCCACCCCTCCGACGCCGCGCCGCGTGTTCAGCCCGAGTTCCTTGAGCTCCGCCTCGACGAGGTCCTCGAAGCCGGGCGGGCTGATCGCAAACGCGATCAGCCCGCGTTCTGCGTTCCGCGTTTCGCGTTCTGCGTGAAGGACCCTTGAGGACGAGTATTTCCGGTCAAGAGAGCGACCACGGCGCGTCAACTCAGCCCCGGAAGCCCCTACGCAGCACGCAGAACGCAGCACGCTGCACGATTACCCCTTATTCGCCTTCTTCGCGATGTGCGCCATGAGGCCGCCGTCGGCGATCAGTTCCTGCATGAAGGGCGGGATGGGCGCTACTCGGAACTGGGTCCCGCGGGTGAGGTCGCGGACGACGCCCTGGTCGGCGTCGACCTCCACCTCGTCCCCCTCGGCGATCCCTTCGTACGCGTCGGGGCTCTCGAAGATCGGTAGGCCCATGTTGAAGGCGTTGCGGTAGAAGATCCGCGCGAAGCTCTTGGCGATGACGCAGGAGACCCGCGCCTCCTTGATGGCGATGGGAGCGGGCTCGCGGCTCGAGCCGCAGCCGAAGTTCTTGTCGGCGAGGATAATGTCGCCGGGCTTCACCTTCGAGACGAACTCCGGGTCCGCGTCCTCCATGCAGTGGCGGGCGAGCTCGGCGGGGTCGCTCGTGTTCAGGTAGCGGGCGGGGATGATCGCGTCGGTATCCACATCGGCGCCGAACTTCCAGACTCTTCCGCGCAGTTTCATCGGATCACCTCCTCGGGGCCCGCGATCCGGCCAGCCACGGCGCTGGCCGCGGCCACCGCAGGGTTCGCAAGGTACACTTCGCTCTCGGGGTGCCCCATCCGGCCGACGAAGTTGCGGTTGGTGGTGGCGACGGCCCGCTCTCCCTTGGCGAGGATGCCCATGTGACCGCCCAGGCAGGGGCCGCAGGTGGGCGTCGAGACCGCGGCCTTGGCGTCGAGGAAGATCTCGATCAGCCCCTCGCGCAGCGCCTGCCGGTAAATCTCTTGGGTGGCGGGGATGACGATCAGGCGGACGTAAGGGGCGACCTTCTTGCCCTTGAGCACCTTGGCCGCGGTGCGGAGGTCCTCCATCCGTCCGTTCGTGCAGGAGCCGATGACCACCTGGTGGATGGGAACGTCACCCGCCTCGTCCACGGACCGCGTGTTGGAGGGGAGGTGGGGGAAGGCCACCTGGGGGCGGATCTCGCTGCAGTCGATCTCGACCACGTCCGCGTAGGTGGCGTCGGGATCGCTCTCCACGTAGACGGGAGGCCTCTTCACCCGGCCCTCCACGTAGGCCCGGGTAACGCCGTCCGGCGCGATGATCCCGTTCTTGCCGCCCGCCTCGATGGCCATGTTCGCCATGGTGAGCCGGCCGTCCATGGGGAGGTTCCGGATGGCGGGCCCGGTGAACTCCATGGCCCGGTAAAGGGCGCCGTCGACGCCGATCTTCCCGATCGTGTAAAGGATCAGGTCCTTGCCGTCCACCCACGGCCCCAGCGTCCCGGTGTAGACGAACTTCACCGACTCCGGCACCTTGAACCACACCTCGCCCGTGACCATCGCGGCGGCCAGGTCGGTGGAGCCGACCCCGGTGGAGAAGGCGCCCAGCGCCCCGTACGTGCACGTGTGGCTGTCGGCGCCGATCACCACGTCGCCGGGCGAGACGATCCCCTGCTCGGGCAGGAGGGCGTGCTCGACTCCCATCTCGCCGGTCTCGAAGTAGTGCTCGAGGTCCTGTTCCCGGGCGAAGTCGCGCAGCACCTTGCACTGCTCGGCGCTCGCGATGTCCTTGTTGGGGGCGAAGTGGTCGGGCACCAGGACGACGCGGCTGCGGTCGTAGACCCGCTTCGCGCCGGCCTTCCGGAACTCGCGGATCGCGATCGGCGCGGTGATGTCATTGCCCAGGGCCACGTCTACCTTGACGTTGACGATCTGCCCGGGCTCGACTCGCTCCAGCCCGGCGTGGGCGGCCAGTATCTTCTCGGTGATGGTCATTCACACCTCGTCAGCGGCGAAGAGGACTGGAAGGAAAGAGGAGCTAAATTCGAGCAGATGACCGGTCAAGTCAAGGAGGAAGTTCCGGGCGTTCCGGGCGCCAGCGCCGCGGCCTGGGCCGGGCCGAGCGCGAGCGGCGAGAAGAGGACGACCAGCAGGACGGCCGCCGACGCGAAGGAGACCGAGTAGGAGAAGGAGCCCGCGAGCCAGCCGGCGAGGGCGGCCCCGCCCGCAAGCCCGGCGTCGAAGGCCGAAGTCGCCATGGCAGCGGCGGCGCTCCTCCGCTCCGGCGGCACGCACTCCAGGATGTAGGCCATGAGCGTCGGGTGACTCGTTCCGACCCCGGCTCCGAAGAGCACGGCCGCGGCGAGGAAGAGGGGCCACGTCGAGGAGAGGGCGAGGAGCCCCACCGCGACGGCGACGGTCGCGCTGCCGCCGAAGATCCACTTCCGCCGCCCTCCGCGGTCGAGCGCCCTGCGGGTGCTCAGCCGGGTGGTGATGATCGCCGCCGCGTACACGGTGAAGAAGAGCCACCCGCCGGAGAGCCCCGCGCCGCGGATCGCCAGCGGGACGAAGACCATCACCGTGCCGTACGCCAGCGCCAGCCCGAGCATCGCCGCCGCGGGGCGCCACGCCAGCGGGTCGAACCAGGCCGCCCGTCCGCCCGCGGCCGGGGCGACCCGGCCGCGGGGCAGACAGAGGAGGGAGAGCCCGCAGGCGGCTGCCCCCGCGGTGAAGAGCCCCGTCTCGCCCACCCGGCCGAGGAGGAGCGAGCCGACGGCCGGCGCGAGGCCCATGGCGACGTTGGCGCTCAGCCCGAGGAGGCTCATGTATTCCGCCCGGCGGCTCGGCCCGGCGAGCTCCGCCAGGTAGACGTAGGCGGCCGTGTTGAAGGCGGCGAAGCCGATCCCCTGGATGACGCGGCCGGCCAGGGGGGACCAGAGGCCCCCGGGGACGAAGTACGCCGCGAACCCGAGTCCGAGCGCGAGCTGGCCCCAGCGCAGGAGGGGCAGGGGAGACTCGCGGGCGAGAATCCGGCCCACGGGCGCGCGGAGCAGGAGTGACGCGCCGGTGAAGGCGCCCATCACGAGCCCCACCTGGGCGGGCGTGGCCCCGCGGTCGTGGAGGATGAGGGGGAGCGTGGGGACGAGGGTGTAGCCCGCGGCGAAGAAGGCGAAGGCGGAGACGAAGAACATCGGGGCGATCCGCGGGCGAGAGAGGTGACCGACGCCTGCTTCTATCAGGCGCGCAAGCTGGAAGTCAACTTCGAGTGAACCCCAGCACCGGCCGAGTGTGCCCGCCTGGCGGAGGAGAGGTCGGGCCGCTGGGTCGAGGAAAGGGCCTACAAGGGCGCACAACCGAGTCAGGGCCAAACGCCGGCGGAGTCCGTGGAGAGACTTTGGAGAGCCGGCGCAGGAGTTGGAGCAGGTAGTCCTTCTCGACGTCCCCGAGCACGAAACCGGAAAGAGCCGTGCGAGAGATCACGTGGTAGACCGCAGGTTCCCCCCTGACGACGAGCCGAGCGATTCGTGCCACGCCGCACCTCCCCCGTGCGCGATGGTGATGGTGATGGACGCCTCCTACGTATCAGGTCGACGCCCCTGGTCAAGCGTTACTTGCCTGTCCCCCTCTTGCCTTCCTGGGTCGTTTCGGGTGCCGCGAGCTACGTCACTGGAAGATGGGCGCGATCTTCGCCAGCACCTCATCCATGATCGCAGCGGGGACACTCTCCTTTCTCTGAGCGTTGCGCGCGTCGAGATCGAGAGCCCGCGGCTGGTCACAGCGGATGACTCCCGTTGTCTTCGTGCCGGCTCCCTCGAGTGATACCGCGAAACCTGCGGTTCGCGCGAAGCTGCCACCGGTCGTGATCGGCACCACCACGGGAGTCTTCGTGAGCCGGTTGAAGGCGCTCGCGGACACGACCAATATAGGTCGATACCCTCGCTGCTCATGACCGGCGGTCGGGTCGAGCGAGACCCAATAGATGTCCCCCCGCTCCATCAGAGGATTTCCCGGCCGACCGGGGGAGCGTCGAGCCACTCCCGCTCTTCTTCCGTCCGCTCCGCGGTCGGATCGCACTGGGCCAGGAGCTCCTCGAGCGAGTAGTGCGGCCGCAGCTTCGGCTCGATGACGAGGCGACCACCATCCACCGAGACCCCTACCGCGGCGCCGGCATGGAGGTGAAGGAGGTCAAGGATCGCAGGAGGCAGGGCGAGCATCACGGAGCCGCCGACCTTTCGAAGCTTCGTCATGTGCATGGGAAACCTCCTTCTGAGTTATATTGAAGTATAACACAGGTCTTCGGCTCCTCCTACCTCATGCACAATCAGCGGTCGAGCCGGAAACGAGAAAAGGCCCTCTCCGTCGCCCGGAGGGGGCCCTTCGCGGACCCGCCTTCACTCCGTCAGGCGCAGCAGAGAAGGCGCGAGGAAGAGGGCCAAGTTTCCGGTGACGTGGACGATGAGCGGCGCCCAGAGGCTTCCCGAGAGCTCGTACGCCGCGCAGAAGAGGACGGCGCCGGCGGCCTGGACCGGGTGGACGGCCCGGAAGTTGTAGTGGGCCGAGGCGAAGATGAGGGAGGCGACCGTGGTCGAGAAGAAGATCCCCGCGCGCTTGCGAAGCCCCCCATAGAGGATGCCCCGGAAGAGGAGTTCTTCGAAGACCGGCGCGATGAGCCCGCCGACGACCAGGAGGACTCCGAGATGGGCCGCGGGGGTCGGAGTGCCGGCCACGAGGCGGAGAAAGCTCCCGTGGAAGGCCAGGCGGGCGCCGACCTCCAGAACCGTCACCAGGGCCCCCAGTCCGAGAGCCAGGCCGACTCCGAACGCCGCCCCGCGGGCCGACCGCTCGCCCCGGAAACCGAGGGCGGCCGCCGACCATCCCCGGAGCCGCCAATAGGCGAGGAGCCCGAGCGCTTCGAGGACCCGGAGGACGGCGAGCAGCGAGTAATAGAGCGGAGTCGACTGCTCCCTCGCCATCCGAAAGCCGGGGAGGTTCTGGACGGCCCCGTCGACCACCACCCACACCAGCAGGACCGCGAAGGCTTCCAAGGCGTCGGGGCCCTCCTGCCCGAGCGGTCCGTTCACCTGGCGCCGGCGTCCCATCCGAGCCTCTCCAGGGCCGCGTAGGCCCGTTCCTTCACGTACCACTCGTCCGGGCCCTCCACGAGCCGCAGGAGGGCTTGACGGGCGCGCCCGGTGCCCGCGGCCCCGAGACTCTGGGCGGCGGCATACCTCACGTTCACGACTGGATCGCCGAGGGCCGAGAGCAGAGCGCGTTCGGCCGCGGGACCGAGCGCGGCGGCGGCCCTCGCGGCGTAGTAGCGGGCAGCGGGATCGGGGGAACGGAGGAACCCCTCGACCTCCGTCCGGGAGGGCCTCGGAGCGTCGGCGAGGCTCCGCGCCCGGGCCAGCCCGGGATCGCTGCGGGCGAGCGCCGCGAGCCCGCCGGCCACGAGGGCGGCCGCCGCGACGGAGGCGGCGATCCCCCGTCTGCCGCTCGGGGCCACCGCCCGCAGGCGCGAGGCCGCAACCCCGGCGAGCCAGAGGAGCGCCGCGGGACAGCCGGCCAGCAGCGCCAGGCCGGTGGCGCTCCGCAGGGCGACGGCCCGGTCACTCGCGCGGGAGAGGAGTTGCCACGCCTCCGGCCGGGTGCTCGCGTCCCGCGGCCACGGGATCCGGGCGCCGGGGGCGGCGAGAACCGGTGCCCCGGACGCCCCGGGCACGGCCGTCGCGTCGCCGCCCGGGCTCCCCGCCGCCACGCAGAGGAGGCCGGCGGGCCGCGCCTCCCGGCAGAACGCGGCAGCGGCGTCCGGCGGGAGCTGGGGAGAGGGAGCGACGGTGGGCTGCGAACGGCCGGCGAGCGGCTTGAGCGCCTCGGCCGGGTAGAGAGTCCAGCGGTAGTAGAGGCGATCGAGGGCGAGGCCGAGCTCGCTCCGGAAGAGGACCCGGTCGCGGAACCGGGTGAAGCCGCCCTCCGGCGCGAGCGCCCAGGGGACGAGCCCCAGCGCGGTCACGACGGCGCAGGCGACGGCCAGGGGATGACTGCGGGGCGAGGGCTGCGGAGCCTGGGCCTGAAGCAGCGCCGCGCCCGCGCCGATCGCGGCCAGCGCCGCCGCCAGGCCTGCGTCGTTCTGGAAGGCGGCCCACAGCGAGGGGAAGAGGACGGTCCAGGAGGCCGCGAAGGCGCGGGGCCCTCCCAGCCTTCGGGCTACCACCACCCAGAGGGCCAGCAGCGCGCCGGCGCCGAGCCCGAGGCTCAGGCCGAAGAAGACGGCGCCGGCCGCGGTCGGCGCGGGAGAAGCCATCTCGGCCCAGTGCCCCGCGCCGGGGAGCGGGGGCACGCCGGCCGCCAGCAGGGCGTGGTTCTTCTGGAGGAGGTGGAGCGTCGCGGCCCGGGTGCGCAGCGCGCCCAGGAGGGCGCCGCACGCGCAGCCCCAGGCGGCTGTGGTCGCGAAGGGCGCGCGCACCCTCACCGGATCTCGTGCTCGATGCGGTAGACGCCCTCCCCGAGGTCCCGGATCGCGGTGAAGCCGAGCTTCTTGGCGAGGCTGAGCATGCCTTCGTTCTCCGGGAGGACGACGCCCGTGATGCGCTGGATGCCCTTCTGCTTGACGAGCTCCATGCCGAAGCTGGAGATGCGCCGGCCGAGCCCCTGGCGCTGGTAGGGGTCTCCCACGACAACGGCGAACTCGGCCTCCTCCCACGCAGGCTGGACGTACAGGTGGCAGAGCGCGAGAACCTTCTCCCGCCCCGGCGGTTCCTCCACGGCCACGAGCGCGATCTCGCGGTCGTAGTCCACCTGGCAGAAGCGGGCGAGCTGGTCGTGGCGCATGCTCTTGATCAGGTGGAAGAACCGGAAGTAGAGCGTTTCGGCCGAGAGCCCCCCGAAGAACTCCTGGAGCATCGGCTCGTCCTCGGGGCGGACCGGCCTGAGGAGGACCGGAGTGCCGTTCTCCATCACCCAGTGCGTCTCGTACTGAGTGGGGTAGGGGCGGATGACCAGGTGATCCGGGCTCTTGACCGTCACCGGCTCCAGCACCGCGCGCGCGTCCACCGCGACCACTTGCTGGCCCGAGAGGGCGAGGGGATTGATGTCGAGCTCCGCCACTTCCGGGCAGTCGGTCACGAGGTACGCCAAGCGGACGATGACCTCCTCGAGCAGCGGCAGGTTCGCGGCCGGCCGGTTCCGATAGCCCCTCAGGAGCTGGAAGATCTTCGTCGACTCGATGAGCCTGCGCGCGAGGAGCAGGTTCATCGGCGGGAGCCCGATGGCCTTGTCCCGCAGGACCTCTGTCAGGATGCCGCCCATTCCGAAGAGGATGGTGGGCCCGAAGTCGGGGTCCTTCTTGCTGCCGACGATGACCTCATAATCCACCCGCTCGAGCATGGGCTGCAAGGTCACTCCCAGGATGTGGGCGTCGGGCTTGTAGGCCCGGGCGTTCTCGAGGACCCGGCGGTAGGCGGACCGGACGTCCTGGGCGTTGTGGAGGTTCAACTGGATGCCCTTGGCCTCGGTCTTGTGGGTGATGTCGCGAGAGTGGATCTTGAGCACGACCGGGTAGCCCAGCTGGCCCGCGCGCTCGGCAGCCAGAGCCTCCGACGTCGCCACCTCGGTCCGGTTCACGGGGATGCGGTAGGCGGCCAGGAGCGCCTTGGCTTCCGTCTCGGTCAGGACGAGCTGGCCCCGCGCCAGGGCGGAGTCCACGATCACCCTGGCGAGGTTCCGGTCGAAGGGGAGGTTGGCCGGGAAATTCGGGGGGGTCTCCTGGAGGAGGCCGAGGTTGTGGGAGTAGCGGAACATGTACATGAGCGTGTTGACGGCCCGCTCCGGAGTTTCGAAGACCGGTACGCCGGCCTCGTGGAGGAGTTCGACGCCCCGGGCCACACTCGGGCCGCCCATCCAGACGGCGCAGGCGGGCGTCGTGGCCTCCTGAATGACCGGGACGATTTCGCGAGCCACCGCGGTGGCGTCGGTCATGGCCTGCGGCGCCAGGAGGACGATCACGCTGTCGACCTCCGGCGCGCTGAGGAGGACCTTGGCCGCGTCCCGGTACCGCTCGGCGGGGGCGTCGCCGAGGATGTCGACCGGATCGCCGTGGCTCCAGGCGGGCGGGAGGACCTCGTCGAGGGCGCGGATGGTCTCCGGGGAGAGCTCGGCCGGCGTGCGGTCCCAGTCCTTGAGGGCGTCGGCCGTCATGACGCCGGGGCCGCCCGCGTTCGTCAGAATGGCCACTCGCGGTCCCCGGGGGCGACCCTGTTTGGCGAGGGCCTCGGCACAGTCGAAGAGCTCGATGAGCTTGCGGACCCGGATGATCCCCGCCCGGGCGAAGGCGGCGTCGTACACCTCGTCGTCTCCCACGAGCGACCCCGTGTGGCTCGCCGCCGCTTTGGCCCCGGCGTCGCTCCGGCCCGCCTTGACGACGATGATCGGCTTCACCCGGCTGACTGCCCGCGTCGCACTCATGAACTTCCGGACGTTTTTGATGGCTTCGATGTAGATGACGATGGAGGTCACCTTCGGGTCGCTGCCGAGGTAGTCGATCAGGTCGGCGAAATCGACGTCGGCCATGGAGCCGATGGAGACGAAGTGGCTGAAGCCGATCTTCGCCTCCATGGCCCGGTCGAGGATGATCGTGCAGATGGCGCCGCTCTGGGAGACGAGGGCGACCTCCCCGGGGTAGCAGGTGTGGGCCGCGAAGGAGGCGTTGAGCTTCGCGTCCGGCACGATGATGCCGAGGCAGTTGGGGCCGAGCATGCGGATCCCGGCTCGGGCCGCCACCTCGAGGATCCGGTTCTCGATCTGGAGCCCTTCCGCTCCGACCTCGCGGCCGCCGGCGGAGATGACGATGGCGGCACGGCAGCCTACGTTTCCGGCCTCCTCGACGACCGCCGGGACCATCGCGATGGGGACGGCGATCACGACGAGCTCGATCCGCTGTCCCACCGCCGAGAGCGATGGGTAGCAGGTCCGGCCGAGGAGCTCCGAGTGCTTCGGGTTGATGGGGTAGATCGGCCCTTCGAACCCGGCGTCGATCAGGTTTTTGAGAACCGCGTGACCTACTGCGGATTCCTTCGGGGTCGCGCCGACCACCGCAACCGACGACGGTTTGAAGAGGCTCTCGAGATTGCGTACGCCCATCGCTCCTGCTCCTAAGTCCCGGAGGTAGGGTGCCACCCAACCGAACGAGTCGGCCATGCGGTCCTAGGGCGGTCCTAGGGTGCATGGCGAAGAGAACCATACCACCGGGACCCGAAAGCTCCACGGAGGGAGCAATCGAACGCCGAGTCCATCACCGCTTCGCCGAGGCGGCGAAGATCTCGGCAACCGAACATCCTCTTGTGGAGGCCGGCGCACCCGTGGCCAAATAGGGGCTCGCGCAACTTCCTGTTCGAGAAGGTTCCTTGCCTCACGCCGACACGCAGGCCCTCCCCGCGCCGGCCGGCCTCCGGGCCGCAAGAGTCGTCCTCCAGTTGGGGGCCCTGGCGTGCGTCCTGGCTGCCCTTCCCTTTCCGCTCTTCGACCTCGACCGGCACTCCGTGCCGAAGGAGCTGGTGGTCCACGCGACCGTCGCGGTGAGCACCCTCCTCTGCGCCGCCCTCGCCTCGCGACTGGCGCTTACGCGCCTGGACGGGCTCCTCGCGGGGTACCTCGCGGCGGCGGCGGCGTCCGCGGCCTTGGCGAGCAACCCCTGGCTCTCCTTCCGGACGACCGCGCTCCTTCTCTCGGGCGGCGCGGCCTTCTGGGCCGCGCGGTACCTCGCGGCGAGGCTCCCGACGCGCCCGCTGCTCGTCGCCCTCGCCGTGGGGACAGTGCTCGCCGCCGTGACCGGCCTGGCGCAGGCCTACGGCTGGACGACCGAGCTGGCCGCCGTCAGCCGTGCGCCGGGGGGCACGTTCGGCAACCGGAACTTCATGGCCCACCTGCTCGCGGTCGGGCTCCCGGTCCTGCTCCTGGCGGCCGGGACGGCCCGGAGCCGGATCGGCTTCTGGGCGGGCGCGTGCGGCGTGACCCTCGTCTCGGCGGCGTTGACGCTCTCGAGGAGCCGCGCCGCCTGGCTCGCCGTCGGCCTCTCGCTGGCGGCCGGAGCGGCCGCGGCTCTGCTGGCTGGCGGGCTCCTGCGCCGCCCGGGTTTTCGGGTCCGCGGTCTCCTGCTCGCCCTGGCGGGCGCGGCCGGAGTCGCGGCGGCCGCGACGCTGCCGAACGCGCTCGACTGGCGCTCCAAGTCCCCGTACCTCGACTCCCTCCGCCACGTGGCCGACTACCAGACCGGGAGCGGCCGGGTACGCCTTATCCAGTACCGCAACACCTGGAGGATCGCCGCCGATCACTTCGTTCTCGGAGTCGGGCCGGGCAACTGGGCGGTGGAGTACTCCCGTTACCGGACCCGCCGGGATCCCTCCGTGCGTACCGGTGGCGGGATCCCCAGCAACCCCTGGCCGAGCAGCGACTGGATGGCGCTCCTCGCGGAACAGGGGCTGCTCGGTCTCGTGCTCTTCGCCCTGGTGACCTGGGCGATCTTCAAAAAGGCGTGGGACCTGCTGAGGGGAGGTGGGGACGCAGCCGTCCGGTTCGCCGGGCTCGCGCTCCTGGCGACGACCGTCTCCGCGGCCGTGGGCGGAGGGTTCGACGTCATCCTCCACATGGCGACCCCGGCCCTCTACTTCTGGCTGGCAGCCGGCTCGCTCCTGCCCGCCGCACGCGTGAGATACACGTTCCCCCTCCAGGGCCGGCTGGCTCGGGGTCTCCTACTTGGCGCCGTCGGCGTCATCGGGGCTCTCGCGGTCCACCGGAGCGCGTCTCAGGTCGTCGCGATGACCCTCGTCTCCTCGGCCCGGACCGCGAGCGTGCTGGAGAAGGCCTCCCGCGTAGACCCGGGCAGCTACCGCATCCGCGTCATGGCCGCGGAGGCCTGGCTCAGGAGGGGGCGGCCCGACCTGGGGCGCAGCCACGCCGAGGCGGCGGGCCAGCTCTTCCCGTACCTCCCTGAACCGAAGCTCCTGGCCGACCGCTGCGGCCGGCGGACCGCCTCCGCGGATCGCGCGGCCCCGCCGAAACCGGAGTGATTCGGGTCCTCGCCCGGGGCGATCGGAACGCCATAGGCGGAGGGTTCTCCATGGATGTGGCGGCGTACGCGATGTGTGAACCCACGGGCCTTCTATCTCCAGTAAAATCGAGTCATTGCGCAACCTGACGTTAAAAATGTATAATCCGGCTCCCGTTGCATGAATTTTCAGAATGTTTCAGGTGTTTCACTCCCGCCCTGAGAAGCACGTTCCTTTGTAAGTGCGGGGCTGTCCGGTAGCCGCTCGGCTCCTTCCCGAGCGTCGCCGTCCGGCCCTCTTTGCTGATACGACGTTTGAGGGAGGTTCTGGATGGAACATACGAACTCGGGCAAGAAGGATCGGTCAGAACTGAATCAGTTGGCTCGCATGGGGAGTGTCGCACATGAAGATGTCTGAGCTCATCGCGAGTTTCCTTCGACAGTTTTCGGGGGAACTTCGAAGAATCGTCGCAAGTCACAAGAGAGCTGTGGTTGCAATCGCAGCGTCGCTCTTCGTCGCCTTCGCGGCGTTCACGGTGGTAGGATACAAGATCGCCGAAACTCCGTGGTTCTGCGGCGCGTGTCACAACATGCAGCCGTACATCCTTTCCTGGAAGGAATCGAAGCACCGAGAAGTAGAATGCGTGAAGTGCCATTACAAGCCCGGCTTCCTCAATCATCTCAAGGGGAAGTTCACTGACGGGCAACTCTCTTTGGTGTACTTCATCACCGGCAAGGGCCCTTCGAGTCCCCACGCCGAGATCCCGGACGAGTCCTGCGTCCAGTGCCATTCCTACAAGAATTTGAGCAGCAAGCCCTTGGACTTCAAGGGCGTCAATTTCGATCACAAACACCACCTCGGTCCGCTCCGTAACGGGATGCACCTGCGCTGCACCTCCTGCCATTCGCAGATCGTGCAAGGCGAGCACCTTACCGTGACGGAGGGCGTCTGCTTCCACTGCCACTTCTACAAGACCGCGAACAACGACCCGCAGCGGCAGTGCCGGACCTGCCACGCCGAGGTGAAGGACACGCTCGTCGTCAACGGCGTGAAGTTCAAGCACGGCGAGTACATCGCCCGTGACCTCGAGTGCGTGGCGTGCCATAAGTTCGTGGTGAAGGGCGACGGCCACGTCCCCCACGAGAAGTGCGTGCAGTGCCACAACCGCAAGGAGATCCTGGAGACCAAGTACACGCACAAGAGCCTCCACGAGAACCACGTGACCCTGCACAAGGTGGAGTGCTACGTCTGCCACACCCCCTTCGAGCACCGCATCGTGAACGAGGTCGTGGGCAATCCCCAGTCGTGCGACAAGTGCCACCCCGAGAAGATGCACTCGCCCCAGCAGGAGATGTACCTCGGCAGGGGAGGCGTGGGCGTCGAGGGCAACCCCTTCCGGATGTTCCAGAGCCACATCGACTGCTCGGGCTGCCACTCGACCAATCGCGCCAAGGCGTCCGCCTTCTCGTCGGGGTTCGACTTCAAGGCGATCGAAGCCGCCTGCGTCGATTGCCACGGGCAGGGCTTCGACCAGATGCTCCAGAACTGGGAGAGGCTGCTCAAGACCGCCCAGGCCCGAACGGAGGGACTGCTCCAGAAAGCGGAGAGCGCAGTGCGCAGCGTGGGCCCGGCCGGCAAACAGACCGAGAAGGGACGAAAGGCCGACGCGCTCGTGGGTGAAGCGCGCTACAACTACTCTTTCGTCGTGATGGCGAAGGGCATCCACAACATCGAATACGCGCTGAAGCTCCTCAACGTCGCCGACAAGAAGGCCGTCGAGGCGTACAACCTCCTGCAGGGTAGCAAGCTGCCGCCGGTCGCGGACGTCAAGCTCGGCTGCGCGCAGATGTGCCACTCCTACATCGAGACGAGAAAGGTGAAGCTCGTCGACGCCGTCTTCCCCCACGAGGTCCACATCAAGGACCTGGGGATCGACTGCCTCGACTGTCACACCCCGCGGTGGAATCACGGCAAGACCGTGATGAAGAACTGCAATCAGTGCCACCACGCGGAAAACCCGATCGGCTGCGTCAACTGCCACAAGGAACAGAACCAGATGTACACCGGCGTCGGCGGCGAAGGGATTCCGGCGACCCCGAGCTTCAAGATCGAGCTGGACGTCGCCTGCAAGGACTGCCACGCGGACGTTAAGAAGGGCAAGAAGTCCGACATGGCCGCCGTGAAGACCCGTTGCGTCGGCTGCCACGACGAGAAGATCGCGGCCAAGGCGGACGAGTGGAAGAACGCCGGCGCCGCTCTGATGAAGGGCCTGCGCGAGAAACTCGCCCGGGCGCAGGACCTCCTCGACAAGGCGGGGAAGCGGGGGATCAACGTCGATCTCCTCGAGAAGAAGTACTTCGTCGCCGAGAAGAACATCGAGCTGCTCAAAAAGGGCAACCCCGTCCACAACGTGCAGTTCGGGACCCTGCTGGCGAAGCAGGCGAACGACTACCTCGACACGGTGATCAAGACGCTCGACAGCAAGCTGTACGGTTAGCGGCGAGCCGCGATCCGGCAACAGAAAGGGCCGCCTTCGGGCGGCCCTTTCTGTTATGGGGTGAGTCACCCCTCGTTGACGGGCCGGGTCCCGATGGTATCGTCGGCCCATGGGCCTCCTCGCGCGGAATGCCGCTTCTGTGGCGGCTCTCGTCCTGTTCGTGCTCGCGCTCTCGGCCTGCGGCGGCAGGAAATCCTCGGAGCGCGCGCACGTGGTCGTCTTCAAGCACGGCCGGATCGAGGGGGACCCCTCCCGGTTCCAGAGGCTCCTGCGCCGGTTCGAGGCCCTCCATCCCGGGCTTCGGGTGGTCGACGAGGCCCTCCCTTCCTCCACCGACGAGCAGCACCAGTTCTACGTGATCAATCTCGAGGCCGGCAGCGCGGACTTCGACGTCTTGAGCCTCGACGTGATCTGGGTGCCGGAGTTCGCGCGGGCCGGCTGGCTGCTGGAGGTGACGCCGCTCGCGTCCGAGAACGACCGCCGGGACTTCTTTCCCGCCGCCGCGGAGGCCGTTAGCTTCCAGGGCCGACTGTACGCGCTCCCCTGGTACGCCGATGCGGGACTGCTCTTCTACCGCAAGGACCTCTTGGCGAAGTACGGCCTCGCTCCTCCGAGGCGCTGGGAGGAGCTCGTCCAGACGGCGTTGCGGGTGACGCGGGACGAGCCGGGGCTGTACGGGTTCGTCTGGCAGGGGAAGCAGGGGGAGGGACTGGTCTGCAACGTCCTCGAGTTCCTGTGGGGTAACGGGGGCGGCGTCCTCGCCTCCGGCCGTCCCGTCCTCTCCACGCCTCCGAACCTCGAAGCCCTGGCCTTCGTGCGCTCGCTCATCGTGCCGTACCGGGTGAGCCCCGAGCTCGTGACGACCGCCGACGAGGAGACCACTCGGCACATCTTCGGCGAGGGGCGAGCGCTCTTCATGCGCAACTGGCCGTACGCGTACGACGTCCTCTCGCGCGAAGGCTCGCGGGTGCGGGGGAAGGTCGGCGTCGCGCCGCTTCCCGCCTTCGGCTCCGGTGCCTCCGCTTCAACGCTCGGGGGGTGGCAGCTGGGCATCAACCGGCGGTCCCGGAACGTCGACGGAGCGCAGCGGCTCGTGCGCTACCTCGCCTCCCGCGAGGCCCAGAAGGAGCTCGCCCTCTCGGTGGGATACCGGCCGTCCCGCCGCAGCCTCTACCGGGACCCGGACGTGCTCGGCCGGCTCCCGTTCACCCGGACGATGGAAGAGGTCCTGGCGAAGGCGAGGCCCCGTCCCGTGACGCCGTACTACATGATGATCACGCAGATCCTGCAGCCGGAGCTGAGCGCGGCCGTGGCGGGGATCCGCACCCCGGCGCGCGCCCTCGGCTCGGCCGACCGGCAGATCGCACACCTCCTGGAGCTCGAGCGGTGAGGGGGCCGAAGGAAGGGATCGGGTATCTCTTCCCCGCCGTCGCGGTCCTCGCGCTCGTGACGATCTATCCCCTCGGCTATCTGACGTACCTGAGCCTTCACCGCAAGCTCCTGATCTTCGGGATCTCCGAGTTCGTGGGTCTCGAGAACTACGCGTTCCTGCTCCGGGACGAACGCTTCTGGAACGCGCTGTGGAACACGGTGTACTTTTGCGGCGTCTCGGTCGCCGTCGAGCTCGCGCTGGGGCTCGGAGCGGCCGTGCTCCTGAACCGGGAGTTCGCCCTCAAGGGGTTCGCGCGCGCCCTGGTCCTACTCCCCTGGGCCGTTCCTACGGTCGTCTCGGCCAAGATGTGGGAGTGGATCTACAACAGTGACTTCGGGATCCTCAACTACGTCCTCTGCGCCAAGGTCAACTGGCTCGGCGATCCCTTTCTGGCCTTGAACGCCGCCGTCGCCATGGACGTGTGGAAGACCACCCCCTTCGTCACGGTCCTCCTCACCGGAGCGCTCCAGGTGATCCCGAGGGACCTCTACCGGGCCGCCCGCGTCGACGGCGCCTCGGAGTTCGCCGTGTTCCGCCGGATCACGCTGCCCCTCCTCGTGCCCGTGCTCTCGGTGACGCTCGTCTTTCGCGCGCTCGACGCCTTTCGGGTCTTCGACGCCGTGTACGTTTTGACCGGCGGAGGGCCGGCCAACGCGAGCGAGACGCTCTCGGTCTACGCGTACAAGGTGCTCTTCCAGACCCTCCAGTTCGGTTACGGCTCGGCCCTCTCTACGGTGGTCTTCCTCTGCGTCGGAGGCATCGCCGTCGCCTTCGTGGCACTCTCCGCGGGACAGCGTCGATGAGCCGGAAGCTCTTCTTCGCGGCCCTGCTGCTGGGGCTCCTCGCGTACTGCTCTTTTCCGCTCCTCTGGCTGGTGGCCACGAGCCTCAAGCCCGGGGCGGAGGTCGCGCGCCTTCCTCCCGTCCTCCCGTGGCACCCGACGCTGGAGAACTACCGGGCCGTCTTCGCCGGCCATTCCCTCCTTCGGGTGATCCTCAACAGCGCCGTCGTCGCGGGCTCCACGACCGTCCTCGCTCTCGTCCTCGGCTCTCTCGCCGCCTTCGCCCTGGCGAAGCTCCGGGTCCCTCGGAGCGGGGCCGTCTTGGGCTTCGTGCTGGCCTCGACGATGTTTCCTGCCATCGCGACCGTGAGCCCGCTCTTCATCGTGATTCGCGCGCTCCGGCTGCGGGACACCGTCTGGGCCCTGATCCTCACGTACACCACCTTCTCGCTTCCTCTGGCGATCTGGGTCCTCACGAGCTTCTTTCGCGAGGTGCCGGAGGAGATCCTCCGGGCCGCCCGGGTCGACGGGTGCAGCTCGTTTCAGGTCTTCCGGCGGATCGTCCTGCCGCTGGCGACACCGGGGCTCGGCACAACGGCGATCCTCGTCTTCATCAACGCGTGGAACGAGTTTCTCTACGCGCTGACGTTCACCGCGAGCGACGCCTCCCGGACGATCCCGGTGGCGATCGCGCTCTTCGCGGGACAGCGGGAGCTGCCCTGGGCCGAGATCTCGGCCGCCTCCGTGATCGCCACGGCGCCGCTCGCGGTGCTCGTCTTCGCCTTCCAGCGGCGCATCGTGGAAGGCCTCACGGCCGGCTCCGTGAAGGGGTGAGCGTGGCCAGGATCGAGCTCGACCGGGTCGTCAAAGCCTTCAAGGACGCGGTGGTCCTTCCCGAGCTGACGCTCGCCGTCGAGGACGGCGAGTTCTTCACCTTCGTCGGGCCGAGCGGCTGCGGCAAGTCCACCCTCCTCAACCTCCTCGCGGGCCTGGAGCCGGCTTCGGCCGGGAGGATCCTCTTCGACGGCGCCGTCGTGAACGACCTCTCCCCCAGAGATCGGGACGTGGCGATGGTCTTTCAGAGCTATGCGCTCTACCCGCACATGAGCGTGTACGAGAACCTCGCCTTTCCCCTCCGGATGCGGAAGATGGAACGGGCGCGCATCGACCGGGAAGTGCGCAGGGTGGCCGAACTCCTCGCCATCGCCGACAAACTGAGGGTGCGGCCCGCGGAGCTCTCCGGCGGGCAGCGCCAGCGCGTGGCGCTCGGGCGTGCCATCGTGCGGCGACCCAAGGTCTTCCTCATGGACGAACCGCTCTCCAACCTCGATGCCCGCCTGCGGGTGGACATGAGGCGCGAGCTGAAGACGCTCCACCAGGAGCTGCGAATCACTACCGTCTACGTGACGCACGAACAGGCCGAGGCGATGAGCCTGTCCGACCGGATCGCCGTGCTCCGGGCCGGCCGGATCCAGCAGTGTGGGACTCCGGCAGAGGTCTTCCTGGAGCCGAGCAATCTCTTCGTGGCGGGCTTCATCGGCAGTCCGCCCATGAATCTCCTGCCCGGCAGCGTCCGTTCGCTGGAGCCGTTCACGGTCGAGTGCAATGGGCTCTCCTTCGTCCCGAAAGCCGCGGGGCGCCCCGGCGGTCGCGACCTGACCGTGGGGATTCGTCCGGAGGAGTGGGAAGTGAGAAGGCAGGCCGGCGAAGGCGATGTACCGGTCCGGGTGGAGGTGGTGGAGCCGGCCGGCTCCTTCTCCTGGATCGACTTCCGTTGGGGCGGTCTGGTCGCGAGGGGGAAGGCGGCGCTCGAGCAGGATCTGCGGCCGGGCGAGGACGCGTGGGCGAGCTTTCCGGCCGAGAAGACTCTCGTCTTCGACTCGGCGTCGCAAACACGGGTTTAGGGCCGGACCTGCGGGGGCGGGTTTGCCGGAGGTCGACCGTTGCCGGACGACTGGCGAAAGGTTGTTTTTGGGCCGGATTTCCGCCCTTCCGGAGGGTAGAGAGCCTTGTCAGGCGCCGGAAATCCGGGTAGAGTCTGCCCGACCCGTGTCCGGAAAGGCCATCTTTCCACCCGCTTCCCTACGAGGAGAGAAGATGAATAAGGCAGAACTGGTTCAAGAGGTGGCGACCAGAGCCGGCTTGAAGGTGAAGGAAGTCGAAGCTCTGCTCGACGCCTTCGTCAGCGCGACCGAGGAGGCGTTGGCAAAGGGCGAGAAGGTGGCCATCACCGGTTTCGGGACCTTCTCGATTTCGGAGAGGAAGGCCCGCAAGGGGCGGAATCCCCAGACCGGCAAAGAGATCGACATTCCCGCCGGAAGGACTCCGCGGTTTGCCCCCGGGAAGGCCCTGAAGGACTCGCTCTAGAATCTCGGGTCCCTGGAACGAAGAGGGGCGGCATCCGGTGCCGCCCCTCCGGTTTTTTGAATTCCGGCGATCCCCCTACTTCTGCCCGATCGACGTCTCGATTCGGGCCGTCTTCTTGAGGTCCGCGACTTTCCTCTGGATCGCGTCGTTCAGGGCCTTGGCCTTGAGATAGGCGGTCAGGTCTTCCTTCACTTCGTCCAGGGGCCGGACCGTTGCGTCCTTGTGGCCGGTGGCCTTGATGACGTGGAAGCCGAACTCGGTCTCCACGACTTGGCTCACCTCGCCGGGCTTGAGCGCAAAGGCCGCGTTCGCGAAGGGCTCGACCATCCGGTCCTTGCTGAAGTAGCCGAGATCCCCGCCGTTGGGGGCGCTCCCCGGGTCCTCCGAGTTGTCTTTGGCGAGCTGCGCGAAGTCGGCGCCCTCGACCGCCTTCTTTCGAAGGTCCTCGGCTTTGGCCTTGGCCTTTTCCTTGTCCTCGGGCTTGGCGTCTTCAGCCACGCGGACCAGGATATGACTCGCCTGCACTTCCTCGGGCACGACGAGCTTGTCCTTGTTTTCCTCGTAGAACTTCTTCACGTCTTCGTCGGAGACCGTCGCCGTCGGGACGACTTGCGTCTCGATGTAGTTGCGCACGGAGACCTGCTTCCCGACCAGAGCCCTCAGCTCGTCCTCGGTCAGCCCCTGTGCCTTCAGGGCTTCTTCAAAAGCTTCGGGACTGGGAAACCGGCCCTTGAGGTTCTTCATCTCCTCGTCGACGGCCGCCTTCTCGTCCGCCTTGGCGAACTTCCGGCTCTCCTGATAGAGGAGCTCGCGCTCGACGAGTTGTCCGACGACCTCCGCCTTGACCGAGTCGTTCGGCTCCAACATCTCGGAGCCGGGAACCTGGCGGAAGTTCTGCATGTACGCCCGCAGGGCCCGGTCGAGCTCGGCGCGGGGAATGGGCGTACCGTTGACGGTCGCCACGGGCCCGGCGTCGGCCTTCGGCTGCTCGGCCTTCGGCTCCTCGGCGTTCGACGTTCCGGCCTGGGGCGCCGGCTGCCCCTGAGGGGCCGACTCGGCGGCGAAGGCCGGAGCCCAAAGGGCGGCAAGGAGCGTCGCCGCCGCGAGGGCGGCCGGAATCCTCATCTTCAGCATCGGGAAAATCTCCTGGCTTGCGGTGGGGAGAATGGTCGAAAATATCAGGTGGGCGTTCCCCGGTCAAATAATACGGCCAGGGCCTCTCCTGCCCGGTAGGAGCTGCAAACGAGCGGGCCGGCCGCTACCCAGCGGACTCCTGCCGCCCGCGCTTCCTGCGCCGCCGCGTCGAACTCCTCCAGAGACAGGAACATGGATCGAAACCTGCCGGAAAGCGGTCGCGCGGATGCCGGGAGACACTAACCCGAACGAGGGGCGGCTGAAAGCGGGGCGGCTGGTCCGGGTGCGGGCCTTCGCGGCCGCGGATCGCGGCATGGCCATGGCCCACCATGAAGGCAAGATCGTCTTCATCCCCTTCGCCGCGCCCGGAGACTTCCTCGAAGTGGAGCTCCTCCGGGAGCGCCGGCGCTACCTGGAGGGCCGCATCGTCCGCCTGCTGGAGCCTTCCGCCGGCCGGCGCGAAGCGCCGTGTCCCCACTTCGGCATCTGCGGAGGGTGTCAGTGGCAGCACCTGCCCTACGCGGACCAGCTCCAGGCGAAGGCCGCGAGCTTTCGCGGCTTCCTGCGGACGAGGGCGGGGGTGGCCTCCGACAGGGTCCTTCCGCCGATCCCCTCTCCCCAGGAGTGGGGCTACCGGAACCGGGTGGCGTGGAAGGTCCGGCACGTGGGCGACGAGGTGCTGCTCGGTTACTTCGCGGCGAAGAGCCACCGGATCGTCCCCATTCGGACCTGCCCCATCGCTCTTCCCAGCCTCCAGGAGACCCTGGAGCCGCTCCGATGCTTTCTGAAGAGCTTCGCGCCAGCCCGCAGCGCGCTCCCCCAGGTGGACCTCCAAGTGGACGGCCGCGGCGGGCGCTGGGCCGTCTTCCACCTCCTCCGAGAGCTCAACAGTGCCGAGGAGGGAGCCGTCCGGTCCTTCGCCGCCGAGCGGGGGCTCTCGGGCGCGTGCGTCCAGGCCGGGCGGAAGCACACGCTCGCGGGCCTCAGCGCCGGGCCCGTCCGGATGCCCTTTTCGGTCGGGGCAGGGGAACGGACGCTGTCGCTCCAGGTGACCGTCGGGGGCTTCGTGCAGGCCAACCAGCGCGTGAATCAGCTTCTCGTGGACGAGGTCGTGAGGCTCGCACCGCTCTACGGCGGCTGCGACGTCCTCGACCTCTACTGCGGAGCGGGCAACTTTACCCTGCCCCTGGCGTGCGTCGCCTCCCTGGTCGTGGGCGTCGAGGGGTACCCGCCGGCCGCGGAGGACGCCCGCGCGAGCGCCGAGGCGAACGGCTTCGACAACGTGCGCGTCCTCGCCGCTCCCGCGGGAAGGGCCGCGGGCGAGCTCGCGGCCGACGGCTTTCGCCCCCGTTTTGCGCTGCTCGACCCGCCTCGGGAAGGAGCGGAAGAGGCCCTGCCGCCGCTCGCGGCGCTCGGACCGGAGTGGATCCTCTACGTCTCCTGCTCGCCGCCCACCCTGGCGCGGGACCTCGGCATTCTGGGCGGGTTCGGGTACCGGGTCGAGTGGGCGAGGGCCGCGGACATGTTCCCGCAGACGGCGCATACGGAGGCGCTCGTACTGCTGAGAAGAAGTAATCAGTAATCAGTGATCAGTGATCAGTGATCAGTGATCAGTGATCAGTGATCCGGAGTTAAAACCGAAAACCGAGAACCGGAAACCGAAAACCGAAAACTGACAACCGCGAAGCCGTCAGGCTTCGCCCAACCTCGCAAGCACCTCGTCGGCCAGGCGGGCGACGACGGTTCCCGCTGGCCCCTGGAGGAAGAGGTCGCTCACGCCGTGCGTGAGGCACGTGCGCTCCAGGTTCACCTCGATGACCGTCGCGCCGTTTCGATTCGCGAGGAGGGGCATCTGGCTGGCGGGCGCGACCTCGGCCGAGGTTCCGATGACGAGCATCGTCCGGCAGCCGGAGGCGAGGCGGTAGCTCGCCTCGAGGGCGTGACGGGGAATGTCCTCGCCGAAGAAGACGACGTCGGGCTTCAGGAGCTCGCCGCAGGAGCACTCGGGAGGGGTGCCCCTGGGGCGCGCCTCCTCGTGCGTGCAGCGCTCACCGCAGGCCAGGCACGAGAGCGTCCGGTGGCTCCCGTGAAACTCGATGACGCAGCGGCTCCCCGCCACCTGGTGGAGGCCGTCGACGTTCTGCGTGATGATGCCCTCGACGACCCCTGCGGCTTCCAGTCGGGCGAGGGCACGGTGCGCGGCGTTCGGGCGCGCGTCCTCCAAGACGTCGATCATCTCCGCGAGCATGTGCCAGACCCGGCGCGGATCCGCCCGAAAGGCCTCGATCGTCGCGTACTCGGAGGGGTCGTAGCGGGACCAGAGGCCCTCGGCACTCCGAAAATCCGGAATCCCGCTCTCGACGCTGATTCCTGCTCCGGTCAAGACCGCGACTCGTCCACCCCCGCCGAGGATGCGGACAGCTTGCTCGAAGGTTTCCTTCAAGGCTCGCCTCCTTCTCGAAATGCCCGAAGTCTCGCGCGGATTTCCGCCGTCGTCGCCTTGAAGCGAGCGCGGGAGGGCAGGATCTTCTTGCCGAAGTGCTCGAGCAAGACGCCCTCCGACCACCGGGAGCGCGCGCCCGCCGCGGGCACGAAGCGAAAGCCCCCTTCCGCCTCCACCCACGAGCCGGGCAGATCGCACAGAGGGCAGTAGGCGCTTCCGTCGGGGCGGAGCGTTACGAGGTCGAAGCGGCACACCGGGCAGGCCCCCGGCTCCCCGCGAAAGCGGGCCTCCCCCCGGCCGAGCGCCGCGCCAGCTTCTTCAGCCCTCTCCAGGGCCGCCGGGGCGAGAAGGATCTCGCCGGGCCCCTGGCCGTAGCCGACGAACTGATCGACGACCGGCATCCCGAGGAAGAGGAAGACCTGCGAGATCTGGGGGAGGGCGAAGGGCTCCCACCCCGGCACGCCGGCGGCGGCGAGGGCGATCCCCGGCTTGCCGAGGAACTCCCGGACGTGGCCGTATCGGATGAGGCGGTCCTGTAGGTTCTTGAGGACGCCCGTCGCGCCGAGGACGTACGTGGGAGAACCGAGGACGACGGCGTCTGCCTGCCGCATCGCTGCGAGGAGCTCGGGAAGCCCGTCGTCGAGGCGGCAGTCCCGGTCATGGAAGGCGCACCG
>JACRCS010000651.1 GCA_016218905.1 Deltaproteobacteria bacterium | reverse complement strand
GGCCGCCGCGGCGCCCCGGTTGCGGGCCGCGCTGGCGCCCAGGTTGGGCTGAACCAGGAGAGTCAGCCGGGGATCCCGGTACTCGTCCCGGAGGTGCTCGGCGGTACCGTCCTCGCTCCCGTCGTCGACGACGATGAGCTCGAGGTCGCGGTACGTCTGGGAGAGGACGCTCGCCACGGCCTCTGCCACGAGACCGCGCCGGTTGTAGGTCGGCAGGACGACGGAGACCATGAGGTCTTGGTTTCGTTGGTTCTATTGGTTCTATTGGTTCCGTTGATTGTATTGGTCTAAACCAATCCAACCAATGGAACGGATGAGACCCACTGTCCGAACTTCAGGACCATCAGGTCTTGGTTTCGTTGGTTCGATTGGTTCTATTGGTTCCGTTGATTGTATTGGTCCAAACCAATCCAACCAATGGAACGAATGAGTCCCACTGTCCGAACTTCAGGCGGGGCCGGAGACCTTCTCCCGCTCCAGCGGCGAGCTCCCCATGTGGACGGGCGCGAGGCAGTTGTCGCAGGAGTCGTTGTAGAAGCACCGCTTGTGTCCGTTCAGGCAGTGAAAACGCGCCTCCTCCGCATGGAGATTCCGGATGCAGCGCTTCAGCTCATCGATTCCCGATCCGTAGAGTCGCCAAGCCATGGCATACGGCCTCCTTCGCCCGATGGCGCGGATTATCGCGCGAAGGTTCGCGGAGCGTCAACCGGTTGGGTATCGGAGGTATCCGAAAGGCTATTCAGCCTTTCGGCCCTCGCCGCCCCCAGCTTGACAGGCCGCGGGCCTTTGCCGCAGTATCCGCCTCTCTCCCAAAGAAAGGCGAAGCAGCATGAGCCGTGTCAAGACCCGCTTTGCTCCGAGCCCCACGGGGTACCTCCACATCGGCGGCGCCCGCACGGCGCTCTTCAACTTCCTGTACGCCCGCCACCACGGCGGCACTTTCGTGCTCCGTATCGAGGACACCGACCGCGAACGCTCCACCGAGGAGAGCACGCGGGCGATCCTCGACTCGATGGCGTGGCTCGGACTCCACTGCGACGAAGGGCCCTACTTTCAGAGCGAACGCACGGCGATCTACCGGGAGCAGGCGGAGCGGCTCCTGGCCGAAGGCAAGGCGTACCGGTGCGACTGCCCCCCCGAGGTCCTCGAGCGCAAGCGCGAGGCGGCCATGAAGGAGGGCAGGAAGCCGATGTACGACGGTACCTGCCGCAACCGGTCCCTCGATCCGTCGAAACCCCACGTGATCCGGTTCCTGAGCCCCCACGAGGGCCAGACCGTGGTCCACGACCTGCTTCGCGGCGACGTCGTCTTCGAGAACTCGGAGCTCGACGACCTGATCCTCATCCGCTCCGACGGCGGGCCGACGTACAACTTCACCGTGGTGGTGGACGACGCCCTGATGGGCATGACCCACATCATCCGGGGAGACGATCACCTCAACAACACGCCCCGGCAGATCCAGCTCTACCAGGCGCTCGGCTTCGAGCTGCCCCGTTTCGGCCACGTCCCCATGATCCTCGGGCAGGACAAGAAGCGGCTGTCGAAGCGGCACGGCGCCACGAGCGTCGAGAGCTACCGGGACGCCGGGTTCCTTCCGGAAGCCGTCGTGAACTTCCTCGTCCGGATCGGCTGGTCCCACGGCGACGACGAGATCTTCTCGCTGGACGAGCTCATCCGAGTCTTCGACCTGGACGGCTGCGGCAGTTCGGCCGGCGTTTTCAACGAGGAGAAGCTCCTCTGGCTAAACGCGCACTACATCAAGGAGTGCCCGGCGCCCCGGCTGATCGAGCTCGTAAAGCCGTTCCTCGAGGCCCGGGGCTTCGCGACGACGGACGAGGCGAAGCTCGCGCTCCTCGTCGAGGTGTATCGCGCCCGTTGCAAGACGCTGCCCGAGTTCGCGGAGAAGGCGGCCCCCTATTACACCCGCGAGATCGCCATGAACCCGGACGACGTGCGAAAGCAGCTTCGCCCGGAGATCGCCCCGGTCCTGCGCGACCTCCGCTCCACCTTCGAGGCCGCGCCCGCGTGGGAGGTGGAGCCGCTGGAGAAGGCCTTCACGGAGGTCGTCGACGGGAAGTACGGCCTCAAGATCGGCAAGGCCGCCCAGCCGCTGCGGGTCGCGCTCACCGGGACCACCGTCAGCCCGGGGATCTTCGAGACGCTCGCGCTCGTCGGGCGCGACTGGGCGCTCGAGCGGATCGCAGCCGCCGCCGAGCTCGCGGCCGGAGCGGCCTAGGCTCTTGGTCCCTCAGGCGCGGAACCCGGGCCGCGCAGAGGCGCCTCGACGGCCCCGAGCCTCTTGACAGCAACAGGGGTGGCCAGTATAAAGGGCGCCTTCCAGAGATTTGCTGGGGGATCGTCTAATGGTAGGACAGCAGACTCTGGATCTGCGTATGAGGGTTCGAATCCTTCTCCCCCAGCCAGGTGTCGCGAAAACGGTCCCGTCGTCTAGCCAGGCCTAGGACACCGGCCTCTCACGTCGGCGACACGGGTTCAAATCCCGTCGGGACCGCCATTTTAGAAAGCCCCCAAAGGCAGTAGCCACGGGGGTTTTCGTTTTTTCGAGGTCCGGAAGACCCCTCATGGTCACCCCAACGGTCACCCATGGTCACCCGAAATCCGGTCGAGCTCGGTTTGGGAAGCCCCGCAGGCGGGCTCGCCCCCGGGAGCTTTCTTCCTCTTCTCGTCAGCGGTAGCCGACCCGAAGTACGCCCGGATCTCATCCGCGTCCGTCCCGATCTCGTCGAACGTCTTCTTGCCCAAAATGCGGGATCTGGCCGTCGAGGATCGACCCGTAGTGCCACGCCTTCCAGTCGGGCGGCCTTCGCCCGCTCCGCTTCCGGAGCGCCGGAAAAGACCTCGTCGAACCGGAAGGTCCCCGCCTCGACCGCCTTCCCGATCTCGTCGAGGAAAGCTCGGGCCCGTCGCGCGGCCAAAAATGGCTATGAACGCCTCGGGCCACCGATAGCGAAGGTTTCGATTGCTCTGGGACGGCCGGCCATCGTGCTACTCCTGCTCTAGCTAGGGGTGCTACGTCTGCCCGGAGGGCGTTGCAGGTGGACTTCCGATACCTGCCATCGATGAGCCCCGCGGACAAGCCGCCTTCCTCCGAGCAGTAACACCCTATCGGCGGAATCGTGACCACGTCACTGGATGCGAAGCTTGCTGAGGTTCCAGAACTAGAAAGTGGCGACCAGACCCGCGTGGCCTCCCAGCCCCTGCCCTACCACCCGAATAGGGCGATCTCGAAGAGGCCGGCGACGACGGGGAGCCGGTCGACACGAGGAGACGGCTTCGACAGGGGCGAAGCGTTTGCTAGCCTGTGGAGACTCGTTATCCATAAGGAACGGGTAAAGGACTTTGAAGAGCGGAGACTCCCGGGGCTTTTCGGCCCCGGAGATCCGGCTGAAAGGCCAAATTCCCGGGGAAACGGTGGGTCCCCCGCCATTGACGACAAAACAGAGAGATTAACTCCGTATTAAAAACCGCTTGCGTATACTTCCCGTTGTTGTTTAGTATTCATTCCACAACGGGCCTCTGATCGCCTGCAACACAGCCTGACATTTTAGTGGCGGAGGGCAACCGGCACACGGAAGGGGGCTGCCCACTCATCCGTTTCACCCGACTTAATGCTCCTCCTCCGGAGGGGTGAGGTTGGATCCCCACCCAGGAGGCTACTCATGCGTGAGAAGAGGCACACTCCGCGTTGCATCGGCATCGGCATGGCCATTCTGGCCGGGAGCCTGATTGGCACGGTAGGCCGGGCTACGGCTGCACCCGGCGTACAACAACCGGCGCCGGTTACCTCGGGCGGTCCGCACGACCCCGGGTCTGTCCTCGTGCGCTTCGTGCCGGGTGCCTCACGAGCAAACAGGGAAGTCGCCCGGGCGAGAGTTGGAGGCGAGTTGATCCGGGCCTTCTCTCTCGTTCCAGATCTCGAGCACATCCGCGTGCCCGGCGGAAACGTCGAGAAGGCAATCGAGATCCTCAGCCGCTTGCCGCACGTGCAGTACGCCGAACCGGACTTCGTCGTGTATGAGGCCGCTGCTCCGAACGACCCCCGCTTCGGCGAGCTGTGGGGGCTCCACAACGGCGGCCAGTCCGGTGGCACCGTGGACTCCGATGTCGACGCTCCCGAAGCGTGGAGCTTCTTCTGGGGCGACCCGAACTTCATCGTGGCCGTCATCGACTCAGGGGTGGACCTCACCCATCCCGACCTGGCCCCGAACCTTTGGAGGAACCCCCTCGAGATTCCCGACAATGGCTTGGACGACGACGGCAACGGGTACGTCGACGACCTCCACGGCTGGGACTGGTACAACGACGACAACGACCCTTACGATGACCGGAGCCACGGCTCGCACGTGGCGGGCACCGTCGCCGCCGTCGCGAACAACGGCATCGGCGTCGCCGGCGTCGCGCCGCAGACGAAGATCATGGCGCTCAAGTTCCTGAGCGCCTCGGGCAGTGGGTACACCTCCGACGCCGTCCGCGCCCTCCAGTACGCCACGGAAAATGGCGTGAAGGTCTCCAACAACAGCTGGGGCGGCGGCAGCTACTCCCAGGCCCTTCACGATGCTATCCAAGCATCCCAGAGCATCGGCCACCTGTTCGTCGCCGCGGCGGGGAACTCGCACAAGAACACGGATCCGACTCCGTACTACCCGCAGTCTTACGCCCTCGACAACATCATCTCGGTCGCAGCGACGGACAGATATGATGCACTCGCGTCTTTCTCGAACTACGGGGCTACGAGCGTCGACCTGGGCGCTCCGGGCGTGTCGATCCTGAGCACCGTCCCGGGCGGCAACTATGAGCTGAAGAGCGGGACCTCCATGGCCGCCCCCCACGTGGCCGGCGCGGCGGCTCTCCTCTACGGCTTGAATCCGTCGCAGTCCTACCACGACGTCCGCTCCCGTATCCTCGACACGGTCCGACCTGTGGGGTCGCTCGCTGGCAAGACCGTGAGCGGAGGGGTGCTGAACCTGGCCTCCGCACTGATTCCGGAGGCCGGGAATCCCACGACGTCCCATGTAGACGCGATCGTCGTCTCAACCGTGAAGTCCGGGAAGTTGTACCGCGGGAAAGGAACCGTTCGCTTGGTCGACAACTTCGCAACGCCGATTCCGGGCGCAAAAGTGACCGGGACCTTTTCGGGGTCGTTCAACGAGTCGGTGACGGCCACGACCGACACCAACGGGAACGCCTCGCTGCTCACCGCTGGAAAGAGCCGGACCACCTCCTTCAAACTCTGCGTTTCGTCGATCTCCGACACCACGCTGCTATACGAGTCGTTCGACAACATGGTGACCTGCGCAAGTCGGTAGGCGAAGGGAAGGCGCGCACGTTCGGCCAGGATGGCCTTCTGCTGACCGACATCGGGAGAAAAGGCCCGGAGGCTTTCGCCTTCGGGCCTCCCGGGACCCACCGCCACACCCGTGGGTTCTCTCCTCGGTGAGTAAACCGGTCGGTCTCCCCGGTGATGCGGTTGACCCGAAGCCGCCGCATGTCTGTTGCAGCCGCGTGGTCGACAGGTCTACTCCAAGCTTGTTCGCTCCGGGGCGCCTTGCTAGACTCGTCTTACTCCATCTTACGACGGGACGGCATCATGGAAACGACGAGGCTGTCGAG
>JACRCS010000060.1 GCA_016218905.1 Deltaproteobacteria bacterium | reverse complement strand
TGCGCGTACCGGGTTGCCGTAGGGTGGGCGGTTCTCGCGCAGCGAGGTTCGCCCACGCGTGGGGCAACCCGCCTGCGGCGGAACGCCCCACCCTACGCTCAGGGGCAGATGCGCAAACAATTGTGACGCTCTGTATAGTTCCGGCGTGCTGCCTCACTCGGCCCCAAGGGTCGCGCCTCCGTTCGGGACGAGGTGCAGTGCGTCGGGCGCCCCCGCGGGATGGGCATCGAGCGCACCAGGAGTGGCCGCGTCCGCCGGAGCCGTTAACGCGGCGGCTGCTGCTGCGGGATCAGCTTGGGGCGCCACGTCGGGCCGGACTCTGTGGACTAACTCGGCTCCCCCTCCTCCGTGTACTGCCTCGGCCGCGGGATCCGCTTGGGGCACCACACCAGGCCGGACTCTGTGGATTAGCTCGGCTCCCCCTCCTCCGTGAACTGCCTCGATTCCCGTTCCCCGGGCTGCCTCGACTCCCGCTCCTCCTTTGCCCTTCGCCTGCGCGACGTCGTAGCTCATCATCGGGGCGGCTACGACACTTGTGAGCGACAGAACCAGCGCGTATGAGAGTTTCCGAATCGTCTTCATCGCCGTCCTCCTGCCCCTGGCCGCCTGCGGCCGCAGAGCTTACCTACCATGCGTTCGACAATCGCCCTGTCGGGCTGCAGGATGGGGACGCGGTGACGTTCGGACCAGTACCCGACCGTGTAATCCGGATGACCCAAATGGCCATAGCCGCCGGATAGCCTGCGGCAGTTCGTTGACGGGCCCGGGGCTGACTCGCGCCCTCGCCGAGCCCATCCGGCACTTCGATAGCAGAGAGAGCACGTGAGAACAGCGGTATCAGCGCGCCCCTGCCACTTTTGAGAGGACCTTGCGGACTTCGGCTAGATTGAACGGTTTGGATACATAATCGTCCATACCGGCCGAGAGGAAACGCTCCCGATCTCCCTTCAGAGCATGCGCGGTGAGCGCGATGACAGGGATGTCGCGCGGAATCCCCGGCCGTCTTCCCTCCCGAATGGCGCGGACGGCTTCCAAGCCATCCAGTTTCGGCATCTGGACGTCCATCAAGACCAGGTCGAAAGGCTCCTTTGCGAGCGCCTCGAGCGCCCCTTCGCCGTCGGCGACCACCACTACCGTATGCCCATCCCGCTGGAGCAGTTCCCGCCCGAGCACCTGATTCACCGGATTGTCCTCCGCCAGCAGGATCCGAAGCGGCGGAAGGGCGGGCAGATCGCCGACGAGAGTGGGGGCCTCTTGGCTCGGCGGGGCGGACAAGACCTCGATGGGCACGGTAAACCAGAAGGTGCTCCCCGCTCCCACCTCGCTCTCCACGTGAATGGAACCGCCCATCAACTCGACGAGCTGCTTTGCGATCGTAAGCCCCAGGCCCGTGCCGCCGTACTTGGCGTGGGCGGAGGTCCGCACCTGGGCGAAGCTCTCGAAGATCGTCGGGAACTTCTCGGGCGGGATGCCGATCCCCGTGTCGCGAACCGTTATGCGAAGCACTGCCGACTCGGGTTCCGCGGGCTGCTCGAACGCAACGGATACGGAAACCGTACCCTTCTCGGTGAACTTGATGGCATTTGCGACGAGATTCAGGAGTGCTTGCTGGAGCCTGCCCCGGTCTCCCCTGACCCATCGGGGAACGCCTTCGAGGATTGAGAACTCGAGGCGTAATCCCTTCTTCGCCGCAACGCTCTCCTGGGGCTTTATGACAGCTTCGAGCTGGTCGAGCAGGTCGAATTCGTCCCGCGCGAGCTCGACCCTTCCCGCCTCGATCTTGGAGATGTCCAGGATGTCGTTGATGATGTCGAGGAGCGCCTTGGCTGAGCCCTTCGCGATCTCCAGATACTCCGCAGCTCGTCCGTGAATCCCGGAGAGGAGTGCCAGCTCGGTCATGCCGAGGACGCCGTTCATCGGGGTGCGGATCTCGTGGCTCATCTGGGCGAGGAACGCGCTCTTCGCCCGATTCGCGGCCTCCGCGGCCTCCTTCGCTTCTTGGAGCTCCTGGATGAGGACTCGCCGCTCCTCCTCCGCCCGCTTTAGCTCGCGGATGTCCCGCCACGCGATCAGGCCGCCCGTAATGCGCCCGGAGGCGTCGATCACCGGCCCCGCGTTGCAGAGGATCGGGATCTTCTCCCCGTCGGGCCTCTCCACCACCCACTCCTCACCTCGGACGACCTCTCCGCGGCGAGTCGCACGGCTCAGTGGGAGCTCCTCCGGCCGGGGTAGAGTCCTTCCGTTCGGGTGGAGGATCCTCCAGGCCGACGGATGCTCGGAATCGGGAATCCCGGTAATCTCTTCCTCCGGACGGCCGATGAGCATCTGGCCGTAGCGGCTCACCCTTCGGATCGTCACATCGGGCGCGTCAGCGATCGTGATCCCCTCGGGGATATGCTCCATGAGCGCGTCCAGGAGCCGGCGACCTTCTTCAGCCTGCTCCGCCCTTCGCTCCGCCTCGGACCGGAGCCGCCGGAGCTCGTCCTCAGCCTTCTTCCGCTCACTGATGTCGGTCAGAGTGACAACTACCCCTTCGACGCGCCCCTGTAGGTTCCTGTAGGGAAGCACTCGAGCGAGATAGCAGCGACCGTCCGGGCCCTCAACTTCCCGCTGCAGATCCTTCACCTCGGTGAGCACCCTCTGCGCGTCGGTAAACAGGTCGGGATATTGGAGCGCGTTTGCGACATGGGTCAGGGATCGGCCCACGTCGCCCGCGATGAGGTGAAAGATCTCGGCAGCGCTCGGCGTGAATCGTCGGACCTTCATGTCGCGATCGAGGAAGACCGTGGCGACTTGCGAACTCACCAGGAGGTTTTGGACGTCGCTGTTGACCTCCGCGAGTTCACCGACCTTCCGCTGGAGCTCCGAATTGACCGTCGCGAGCTCCTCGTTGAGGGCTTGGAGTTCCTCTTTCGAGGTCTCGAGTTCCTCGTTCGTCGACTTGAGCTCCTCGTTCATGCTCATGAGCTCTTCGTTGGACGACGTGAGGTCGCGATTGGAGGACTCGAGCTGCTCGATGGTCGCGTGGAGCTGCTCGCTCGTGACCCGAAGCTGCTCTTCGAGCTGCTGAATGACCTCGTATTGGCCCGAGACATGGTCCGCGGTGGAGAGCCGGTGCGTGTGTTTGAGCGCACTGCGACACGCAGTCTCAAACAGTGGGACCGGATCGCAGCACGGATTGTGACCGTTCTCGGAAAAACACAGATCACAGGCGCGCTCCTGGCGTTTGATCATCAACTCGCCGATGCGGCGCTGTCGTCGATCGAACGG
>JACRCS010000648.1 GCA_016218905.1 Deltaproteobacteria bacterium | reverse complement strand
CTCTACATCGTGAAGACGCTCGTCGATTCCCTGGGCGGTCGCGTCTCCGTCGAGGACCGCTCGCCCACCGGGGCGTGCTTCACGGTGGAGTTCGCGGCCGACTCCTGCGCGGGGCACTGAGCCGGTCGGACCGCGGTCCGGGGCGCGCTACGCGGCGCCGAGCGTCCCGCCTTCTCTCCCTTCCAAGGCGTCGGCGAGCTCCTCTCCCAAGACTTCCCTCTGCCAGGCTTTGAGAACCTGCGGCAGCGCGGCGGCGGCCTCTTCGGTCGGCATCCGCGCCAGGCGCTCGAGCGTCGCGGAATTGACGAGGAGCCCCGGGCTCAACCGGAGGGCTTCGGCCTTGAGCGCCCGGGCCCGTTTGAGCCGCTTCAGGCGGCGCTCCTCGCTCCCCGTGAGGGGGACGTAGGCGGAGACCAGAGGCCGGGGGCAGTCTTCCAGGGACAGCCCGCACGCGGCCTTGGCTGCCTCGAGCACGGGGACCGCGAGCCGGGAGAGCGCGGGCTTGCTCGCTCCCCGCGCCTCCAGGACCGCCTTCCGACTCGCCGGCGGCTTCTGCGCCCAATCTAGGAGGAGCTCCGTCGAGACCACTTTGAAGGGCGGCCGGTCCCAGGCGCGCGAGAGCTCGTCGCGCGCCTCCAGGAGCCTTTGCAGGAGCGCGAGTTGCCTCGGCTCGAGCCGGCCGGCCCCCTTTACGTCGAAGCAGGAGGGCGCGCGCGGGGCACTCGGCTCCACCCGCTCGAGGAGCCGGAACTCCTCTCTAGCCCAGTGGAGGCGTCCCGCCGCCGAGAGCTCCGCCTCGAGCTTCTCCCGAAGCCCCAGGAGGTAGGCCGTGTCGAGCGACGCGTAGGCGAGGAACTCGGAGCGAAGCGGCCGCGCGGACCAGTCCGCCCGCTGGTACTTCTTGTCGAGCGCGACGCCGAACGTCTCGGAGAGCAGGGCCGCGAGGCCGAATTGCTCCCGCCCGAGGAGCTGAGCGGCGATCATCGTGTCGAAGACGTTGCGGACCTGGAAGCCGAAGTCGCGCTTGAGCAGGCGCAGATCGTAGTCGCCGCCGTGAAAGACCTTGTCCACGGCCTCGGATTCGAGGAGAGGTCCGAGGCCGGCCAGGGCCGTCCGGTCCGGCAACGGGTCGAGGATCGTGTTGCCCGAAGGGGTCGAGATCTGGACGAGGCACGCCTTCTCGCGATAGCTGTGGAGGCTGTCGGCCTCCAGGTCGATGGCGAGCGCGCCCTCGCGATCGAGAGAGCCGAGGAAGGTCCGGATGTCGTCGGCCCGGTCGAGGAAGCGATAGGAGGGAGATTCCATCGAGATCGTCCTTTCGAGCGGCGGATTGTCCCATCGGGTGGCTTCCTTGACAAGCCAAAGGGGTCGCCTTAGCTTGACGCCCGTCGTCCCCCGGGGAGGACGAGGACCACGCCGACAGCGTCCTGCCGCCACGGCAGGGAAAGGAGAGAGCCATGCCTTCTTGGGACCCGTTTCGAGAGCTGGAGCGGCTTCGTTCGGAGATGGATCGCATCTTCGAGAACGTGCTCCCCGCGGGGACTCAGCGCCTGAGCTTCCTGCCGGGGCTCGGGGCGCGGCAGTACCCTCGCGTCAATGTAGCGGAAGACGGCAACGACTACCTCGTCGAGGCGCTCGCGCCCGGGGTGGATCCGTCGACGCTGGACGTCAGCATCAAGGAGGGCGTGTTGACGCTCTCCGGAGAGAAGAAGGCCCCCGAGGGGGTCAAGGCCGACGCCTACCACCGCTCCGAGCGGTCGGCCGGGCGGTTCGTTCGCTCCGTCGAGCTGCCCGCCGAAATCGACGCCGAGAAGGTGAAGGCGTCCTACGTCGACGGCATCCTCCAGGTGCGGCTCCCGAAGGCGGAGCGCGCAAAACCCAAACGCGTCGAGATCTCGGTAGCTTAGGAGGTGAACGATGAATGAGGTCGAGAGAACGGTTCCCGAGGCGCGGGCAGCGGGCACGGCCGCCGGAGAGGTGACGAGGCAGCCCGAGCGCTACGCCGTCCCGCCCGTCGACATCTACGAAGAGGGAGACGCGCTAATCGTGCTCGCGGACCTTCCGGGCGTCTCGAAGGACGGCCTGGACGTCCAGGTGGAGCAGGGCATCCTCACCATCCAGGGCAGGGCGGCGCGGGACACGCCCGGCCAGGTCCTCAATCGGGAGTTCGCGTACGCCTCCTTCTTCCGGCAGTTTCGGATCACCGAGTCCGTGGACACGGAGAAGATCCGGGCGAAGCTCCTGAACGGCGTGCTACGCCTGGAGCTGCCCAAGGCCGAGGCCGCGAAGCCCCGCCGGATCCAGCTCGAGATCTAGCCCGGTTGCGAAGAGAGGGAGGCTTCGCCTCCCTCTCTGAGTCGACCACGTTTGCCGGCGTCACTTCGGCGCCGTGGGGAACCCCGCCGCCACCCAGTCGTTCCAGCCTCCCTTGAGCGCGTACACCCTCGTGAAGCCGCGTTGCATCAAGTCTCGCGCCGCCCGGGCGCTTGTCGCCTCATCCACTCAGGAGCAGTAGAGGACGACGGTCTTGTCCTTCGGGTACTTCTTCGCCCAGGCGTCCACGTTCTGCACCTCTTCGCGCAGGGCTCCGGGAATCTTCGTCGCGCTCGACTTCCACACCGGCTCGATGCGGAGGTCGAGGACGATCACGTCGGGGCTGCCGAGGAGGCCTTTCAGCTGCTCCTTCGACATCCGGGGCACTTCCACCGCTGCGGCCGCGACTCCGGCGGCCATGAGGAGCGGTAAGAGAAGAGATCGGAGAAACAGGCGCCGCAGCATCGTAGGCCCTCCGTCGGAAAAAGGATCGGTAGGACTCAGCTTACCGGCCGGTAGGGGGGCGTCAAACGCTCGCGACCCCTCCGCTTCCCACCCCCTCACCCCCTCGGGCGAGCGCCTCGAGGCCTCGCCGGACGAGGAGCCGCACGCAGTTGCGGGCGTTGGCTTCAGATCTCCCAGACGTTCGCCTCCAGGCCCAGGAGCTTCAGCCTGCGCCACGCGTGGGCCATGAAGCCCTTGGGGACGACGACGAAGAACTCGCCCCGGACCTCCCGGGCGTGCTCGGAGAAGAGCCGCCACTGCTCGGTCGTGTGCGCGTCCTCGATCGTGTCCTCCGTCTCCACCTCGACGACGATGAAGGAGGTGCTCCGGGCGGTGACGTCCGGCACCTCTCCCCGGCCGGTCGCCCGCCACACGATCTCTTCGGGATGCTCGAAGTCAGGCAGGTCCGCCCGGATTTCCCCGTACCCCTTCTCCCGGAGAAACGAGACAACCTCCCCGATCATGCGGTCGTGGTCGGCCTGGGACTTTCGCTGGGTCATCGGCTCCTCCCTTCAGCCGCCCCCCCGGCGGCCTTCATCGTAGCCAGTTTGTCCGTCTTCAGGGAGTCCGTCGAGTAGGCGTAGAGGGCGGCGGCGTTGCCGGCGAAGATCTTGCTCTTGACCGGTCCGTCCGCCGCGCCGAGAGGTTGGAAGCCGAACTTCCGCTGCAGGTCGGCGGGAATCTCGAGCCGGCGCAGCGCCTCGATCTGCCACTGGGGGGAGCCGTACCAGACCGAATCCGTGCCCCAAACGACCTTGTCCTCCCCCAGGCCCCGGACGAGGGTCCCGAGTAGCCCGGCGCAGTACCGGGGAGCGCTCACCGCGGTCATCGCGAAGACGGAGCCGAGCTCGGCGTAGACGTTCGAGACGCCGTGCTTCTCCGGGATCGCCGCGAGTTCCGTCACCCACGGGATGGTGCCCTTCTCCTCGAAGGCGTTGCGGTCGAGGGCGCTAGGGATGCCGCCGGAGCGGAGCGCGGAGTGGTAGATGACGAACTTCAGCTGCGGCCAGTCCCTGGCGGCCCTGGGGAGGTCCATGACGCTCCCGTAGCGCCAGGTCTTGGGCATGGTCTTCTCGTAGCCGGGGGGCAGCAGGCCCTTGTGGATGGCCACGGTCGTGATGCCCGCCTTGACCATCTTCTCGTACGCGGGATAGGCGAGCTTCTCGTCGTCCAGCCGCCACGGCCACCGGGACTCCTCGGAAGGACTGCCCACGCTGTAGCCTTTCCAGCCGTCGGGCCGGAGCTCTGCCGCCTTCTCCAGCTGGTCGAGCCAGCCCGGCTGCCCGGGCGTGAAGACGGCGTGCGCGAGGAGCCTCCTGCTCCCGGCCCTCTCCTGAAGGGTCTCTCGCGCCCTCAGCGCCTCTTCGTTGCTGAGGAACCAACGCTCCCGCCGGTCGGCCGGCGCGTTGCTGAGGACCGCGACGCCGGTGTCGCTCCCCAAGAAGACCTCGCGAAAGTAGTTTTCGAAGCGGATCTCCTCGAGGGTCTGCTTCCCCCGCAAGAGCGGGTTCCAGGCCTTCGCCATTTCGCGTAGCCCGAGGATCCGCGGCGCGCGGTAGCGGGGGCTCACGAAGTGGGTCTGGACGTCCACGATGAGCTGGTCGCGAAGCGGGCGGGTACGCTCGGCCGCCGCTTCGGGGTCGGCCGCCTCGGCCGGGTCGACGGCGAAGACGGGCCCGAAGACGGAGTTGAGCGCGACGAAGGCCGCGGCCATCCCGCAGCCGCTGCGCAGGAACTGCCTGCGGTCGAGCCCGAGGGCGCGGCCCAAGGTGTCGGCGGCCTCGAGGAGCGTCCGCTCGACCCGAAGCATCTCGGCCGTCTGCCGGCCGGGGGCCGGCTCGCTCTCCGCCCGGAGGCGGAGCGGAAGGGGATAGATGGAGTGACGCATCGCCAACCTCCTTTCCTTCCGATACGCTATCCGCGGGGCGAGTTTCCGCAAGGCGAACGAAGCGTGGACTGAACGGACCCGGGGCCCGTCCACGTCGTCCATTTCGTCCATTTCGTCCACTCGTGTATGATGCAGAGAACTTCGTTCGCCCCGAGTGCATCAGCGGTCCGCCACTTCCCGCGCCCGCCGTTCGAACCCTGCAGGGTCCCCACTCCTGTGCCTCTGCCCGATCGGTGACGTGCATGGGGCGAGACATCGGAGGTCGTCATTCACAAGTTCTTGCCCCTGTGGCCCTACGTTCGGCGGCGGCTGCCCGGCTTCGGGGCGGGCGCCGCCGCTCTCGTGCTCGCCAGCGCCTTCCAACTGGCGACGCCCCTGGCGCTCCGTCGGGCCGTCGACTCCCTCAACGGCCCCTCACCCGGCGCCCTGCTGGCGCGGTACTCCGCGCTCTTCCTGACGCTCGCCCTCCTCCAGGCGGTCTTCAAGTTCTTCTCCCGCCAGGCGTTTCTCGGAGAGGGCCGGCACGTGGAACACGACCTCCGGCGCGACTACTTCTCGCGGCTCCTGCGCCTCCCGGCCGCCCAGATCGAGAACGCCAAGAAGGGCGACCTGGTCAGCCGCGCCATGACCGACCTCCAAGACATCCGGATGTTTCTCGGGGCCGGCGTGATGAACTTCTTCCAGACCGTGCTCCTGCTGGCGGTCGCGATCGTCCTGCTCTGGCGGATCCACCCGGGCCTCACGGTCCTCTCCCTTGCTCCCTTTCCCCTCCTGTCGTGGCTCGTGCGGCGTCAGTTCCCCCGGCTCCACCGCCGCTACCTCGCGTCGAACCGCGCCGCGGGGGCCATGGCCGGCCTCGCCCAGGAGGCCCTTTCCGGGGTGCGAATCCTTCGGGCGTATCACCGGGAGGCGTGGGCGTGGGAACGCTTCGAGGCGGCGAGCCTCGCGGTGCGGCGGGCGGAGGCGCAGGTCGTACGTGCGTGGGCGGTGCTCTTTCCGGCCGTGGGGTTCCTCGCGGGACTCGGCCAGGTGGTCCTCCTGGCCGTCGGCGGTCACCTCGTGCTCACCGAGCGGCTGAGCCTCGGGAGCTTCGTCGCCTTCAACGCCTACCTCGCGATGCTCCTCTGGCCCATGGTCGCCCTCGGCTGGACGCTGGGGCTCGTCCAGCGCGGCGGCGCGGCGCTGGAGCGTCTCCAGGAGGTGCTCGGGGCCCCGGGCGAACCGGACGGCGACGAGCGCCTTCCGGCGGAGGGAGGGGCGGCGTTCGCGGCGCGGAGCGTCCGCTTCTCGTACGACGGGGCTGCCCCGGTCCTCTCCGGCGCCGACCTCTCCCTGGAGGAGGGGAGCTACTGCGGTGTCGTGGGGCCCACCGGCAGCGGGAAGTCGACCCTCGTGGGCCTTCTCGCCCGCCTCCGGAGAGCCGGTTCGGGAGAGATCCTCGTGCGCGGCGTCCCACTGGAGCGCCTCGCGAGCGGTGAGCTTCGCCGGTACCTCGCGGTCGTCCCCCAGGACGACTTCTTCTTCTCCGACACGCTGGCGGCCAACGTGCTCCTCGGCAGACCGCTCGATGCCGAGCGCCTCGCCTGGGCGCTGCGGGTCGCCGACCTCTCGGACCAGGTCGCGGGCTTCCACCGGGGCGCCCGGACGCTCGTGGGAGAGGGGGGCGTGACCCTCTCGGGCGGGCAGCGACAGCGGCTCTCCATCGCCCGTGCCGTGTACGGGCTTCCGAAGGCGCTCTTCCTGGACGCGGCGCTCTCGAGCCTCGACGCCGAGACCGCGCGCCGCGTGTTGGCGGGGGTCCGGAGGGAGCTTCCGGGCGTCACGCTCCTCGTCGTCTCCCACCGGGGAAGCGAAGTGGACGAGGCCGATCGGGTGCACTTCCTCCTGGGGGGCGCCGTGGCGGCGGAGGGACGGCACAGTGAGCTCCTGTCGCGGGTTCCCGAGTACCTGCGCCTCTACCGCGAGGAGGAGCTCCGGCGAGAGCTACGGGAGGCGGCCACATGATGGACGGCTGGGCGCGCGACGGCGAGGGTCGCGTCCTCGACCTGAGGCTGCTCGCTCGCCTCTGGCCCTACCTGCGGCCCCACGGCTGGGCCTTCGTCCTCGGCTTCGTCCTCATGACGTTCTCTTCGGTGGCGAAGCTCGCCGGTCCGTACGTCCTGAAGCTCGCCATCGACGGCCCGATTGCGCGCCGGGAGCCCCGGGGCCTCTGGCTATATGCTGGGCTCTTCCTCGCCGCGCAGGCGGCGGAGGCCCTCCTGGAGGCCGCGCAGACCCTCCTCGTCCGCATCCGCGGTCAAGATGTGCTGAGGGCGCTCCGTTCCGACCTCTTCGCCAAGGCGCAGAGGCTCCCCTCCTCGTACTTCGACGCGACCCCGGGAGGGAAGACCCTCTCCCGTATCACGTCGGACGTGGCGGTCCTCTCCGACTTCTTCTCGTCGGGGCTCGTGGCGCTCGTCGGCGACGCCCTGCTCCTCGCGGGCATCCTCGTGCTCCTCTTCCGGCTCGACCCGCGCCTCGCGGTCACCGCGTACGTCACCCTGCCGCTGCTCCTCGCGGCTTCCGAGATCTTTCGGCGCCAGATGAGGGCCGCCTACCGCCAGACCCGCGAGAAGACCTCGAAGCTCATGGGCAAGATCCAGGAGTACCTGCGGGGCTTCGAGGTCCTGCGGCTCTTCGCGGCCGAGCCGTGGGCCGAGGGCGAGTTCGACGTCGCCAACGCGGAGCACCGGGACGCCTTTCTGCGGTCGAACACGCTCCACGCGCTCTTCTTCCCTCTGGTCGAGCTCCTCTCGTCCGTGACCCTCGCCCTCGTGCTCTGGAAGGGGGGCCGGGAGGTGATCGCGGGAGCCGCGACGCTCGGAGGGCTCGTCGCCTTTTTCGAGTACCTCCAGAAGTTCTTCCGGCCGCTGCGGGACCTCTCCGAGAAGTACAACATCCTCCAGGCCTCCATGGCCTCGATCGAGAAGATCTCGGACTTCCTCGACCTCCCGGAAGAGGCTTCGGGCGGCGGAAAGTCCCTCGCGCTGGAAGGCAGGCTCGACTTCGTCGGGATCGAGTTCGCTTACGACGGGGGACCGCCGGTGCTGCGGGGCGTGGACGTGGCCGTGGCCCCGGGAGAGGTGGTGGCCTTGGTGGGGCCGACGGGCTGCGGAAAGACGACGTTCGTCCACCTGCTGCTGGGCCTCTACCGGCCGCGAGGGGGTAGGATCCTCGTGGACGGGGTCGACCTCGCGGAGCTCGACCCGGGCACCTTTCGGGAGCAGGTGGCCCTGGTGCCCCAGGACGTCTTCCTCTTCGACGACACCGTCGTCGAGAACGTCCGGCTCGGGCGTCCCGGCGTGAGCCGGGAGGCGGCGGTGGAGGCGCTCCGGGCGGTGGGGCTCGGGCCGTCCCTCGAGCTCCTGCCGAAGGGCTACGACACGCCCGTGTTGGAGGAGGGGGCGCTCCTGAGCTCCGGCCAGCGGCAACTCGTCGCGTTTGCCAGGGCCCTGGCGGGAGACCCGAAGATCCTCGTCCTCGACGAAGCGACTTCCGAGGTGGACCAGGCGACCGAGGGCCTCATCGAGGAGGCGCTGGAGCGGCTCTTCCAGGGCCGAACGACCCTCGTCGTCGCCCACCGCCTGGCGACCGTCCGCCGCTCCGACCGCGTCGTCCTCTTCGCCAAGGGCCGCGTGGCCGAGGAAGGCACCCACGAGGAGCTCCTCGCCCGAGGGGGTCTCTACCGGACCCTCTACGAGCTCCAGTTTCGGGGGGAAGCGGGGTGAGCGAGCTCTCGGCCGGGCCGGACGCTTCCTCCAGGTGCAGGCGCCTATTCAAGACCAGGGCCACCAAGCCTGCCGCTCGATTAATCTGAGTCGCAAAACGTTTCACTCCCATCCGACTTTCCTCTACGAAACAACGAGCCGATAAGTCCTACTGTTCGACAGTTGGATCGTGGCTGTTGTTGCCATGATACACTGTTTGCTCTTTTCCAACGGATTACCCCGAGGCGCCACTCTGGAGGTAGCCCGGCATTTGCCATACGATACCCCGTTTGATCACTTGCACAGTCATATGACTTCAACAAGTAAACCGCTGCCATCGGGACAAGCCCCGAAGAGAGGAGAAGAATTTAACGGCGTTTCTCATCCCATTTCTTCACCCAAGGACCGGGAGGAGACCATGATGACGAGCATCCGCAACCGTGGCTGGATCGTGACCTTCGCCGGGACCGGCATCAACCTCGCCCTCGGAATCCTCTACACCTGGAGCATCTTCAAGGGTGCCATCAAGGCCTCGGTGGAGGCCGGCGACGGCGTTTTCCGGTGGAATCCGGCGTCCCTCAACGATCCCTACGCGGTCTGCTGCCTCGTCTTCGCCTTCGCGATGGTCCTGGCGGGGAAGTGCCAGGACAAGTTCGGCCCTCGCATCACGGCCCTGCTGGGAGGGGTCCTGGTGGGGGCGGGCTTCCTCTGGGTCTCCCAAACGACGGATTACCTGAGCTGGGTCCTCGGCTTCGGGGTTCTCGCCGGGCTCGGCATCGGGTTCGGCTACTCCGCCGCCACGCCGCCCGCTCTCAAGTGGTTCCCCCCGGCCAAGACGGGGCTGATCGCCGGGCTCGTCGTCTCGGGCTTCGGCCTCGCCTCGGTCTACATCGCTCCGCTCTCGCAGTACCTCGTGGACGGCTTCGGCCTGCAGAAGGCCATGCTCTTCTTCGGGGTCGGGTTCCTCGTGTCCGTGAGCGGACTCTCCCTCTTCCTCGTCAATCCACCGGAAGGCTTCTCGGCTCAAGCCGCGCCCCGAGCCGGCGCCGTCGCGGCTCCGGCTCAGGCTGACCTGAGCCCGTCCCGCATCGTCCGGACGCCGGGTTTCTGGCTTCTCTGGATGCTCTTCTTCATCGGGTCGGGCGCCGGGCTCATGGTTATCGGGAGCGTGGCGGGAATGGCGAAGAAGAGCCTAGGGAGCCTGGCCTTCGTCGCGGTGGCGATCATGGCCGTGGGGAACGCCGCGGGCCGCATCGTGGCGGGCTACCTCTCGGACCGCATCGGCCGCGCGCGGACGCTCTTCGCCATGCTCTCCCTCCAGGCGGTCCTCATGTTCGCGGCGATCCACGTCCTGGGCGCCAAAGGGTCCGGTCCCGTCCCGCTCGTCCTGCTCGCGACGTTCATCGGGTTCAACTACGGGACGAACCTCTCCCTCTTCCCCTCTTTCGCGAAGGATCTGTGGGGGCTCAAGAACTTCGGCACGAACTACGGGGTCCTGTTCAGCGCGTGGGGCATGGGCGGGTTCGTGATGGGCCGCGTGTCCGAGATGCTCTTTGCGTCCACCGGCTCTTTCGACGCCTGTTTCGTCACGGCCGGAGTGGCCCTCTCTCTGGCCGCGCTCCTCTCGATGAGGCTCCAGAGCGGCAGGAAGGCGGTCGAGGCGATGGAGCCCGCGCTGCGTCCGCCCAAGACCGCCGCGGCTCAACACGGTTAGGAGCCGTTCTTTTGGGACGGCCGGGAGCTCGCCTCCCGAGCCGTCCCGTCCTCCAGTCGACCCCACGCCCCTCCCTGCCGTCCGCCGCACGGCGCTGAGACGACGCTCGCTCTCGCGAAGCGCTTCCTCCCCCAGACGGCGCTGGTCGACTTCAGAGCCGAAAAGCTCTTTTCCCCTGCCTTCGCTCGGCTCTCTTACGATAGAGTCCCACTCGAGTGACCTACCTTCCGGCCCGGCAGGTCGAGGGTTATCCGTCCCCGGAGGCACCGGTACCCTAAACGTTCCGAGGTCAGCATGCCGATCGAGATCCGGCCCCGGTTCCGTCGTCACCTGAGCCGCGCCCTGACGGAGCACTGTAGCCGAGCCGCGGAGAACCTGGCGTGGCTCCACGCGAACCTGCACCCGTACTTCTTCGTGACGATGGCGGAGGAGACCGACGCCCTGGTGAACCTGGCGGCCGGGCTGCGTTCCCTGGTGGAGAACCGCCAGCTCGTCCTCTCGGACCGGGAAGAGAAGCTGATCCTGGCGTGCCCGAATCTGCCCGGAACGGTCTACGAGTCGTTGCGGGCGCTGGGCGACCGGCCCATCTCGTACGCGGAGATCACCCACTCCCGAGGCGCCATTCCGGGAGCCGCGTGGCAGCTCGAGATCCACCGTTTCGAGTTCGGACCCCGCTCCCGCGCCGTCGAGCCGGTGGAGGAGGAAGAGGTTCCGCCCCTCGTCAAGAAGAGGGTCGTGCGCGTGCTTCG